>NZ_BAAFGR010000028.1:0-58513 GCF_041154655.1 Nocardia sp. JMUB6875 | reverse complement strand
GGTGCCGTGGGTGTGGGCCTGGGTGGTCAGGCGGGCTATGCGGTCGGTGATGGTGGTGCGGATTTCGGTGAGGGTCGGATCGGCCTTGATGTCGGCGTGGAGGGTGGGTTCGATGGCGGATGCGGTTGCGCCCAGGCGGAGTTCGGCGCATTCGCGGAGTAGGCGGGCGAGGGCCTGCCAGGCGTCGGGGGATTCGCGTTCGGCCGTCGCGGCCAGGTCGGAGAGGGCCGAGAGGTAGGAGTGGGCGGCGGCGCTGATGAGGGCGCCGCGGTCGGGGAAGCGGCGGTAGAGGGTGCCTACGCCGACGCCCGCGGCATCGGCGATGTCCTTCATGGAGACGTTGACGCCCTGCTCCCGGAAGACCAGTTGGGCCGCGGCCAGGATCTGGTCGCGATTGCTGCGGGCGTCGGCCCTGAGCTCGGCCATTGTCCTCACCTCCGAAAAAGTGGACGAAATTCTTCCGCTTACTGTACCTTGTTGGAAGCGGACGAAAATCGTCCACTTGAGCAAGAAGGTGATGACGATGAGCAAGACGGCATTGATCTCCGGCGGCGGCATCGGCGGCTCGACCGCCGCGTACTGGCTGGGGCGCAATGGATTCGACGTGACGGTGGTCGAGCGGGCCGCCGCGCAGCGGTCCAGCGGCAACCCCATCGATGTGAAGGGACCCGCGGTGGACGTGGTCGAGGGCATGGGCGTGCTGCCGAAGCTGCGGGCGATGGCCTCGACGGTGGATCGGATGAGCTTCGTCGACGCGACCGGGCGGAAGCGGTCGGGCTTGCGGCTCAGCGCTTTTCAGGGCGGGGCGGGGAATCGTGAGGTCGAGGTCGCCCGCGCGGACCTGGCCGCGACCCTGCTCGAGGCGGCCCGCGAACACGCCGAAATCCGCTGGGCCGATTCGATTTCCGGCATCACGCAGGATGCGGAGGGAGTGGATGTCACCTTCGAGAGCGGTGACACCGGGCGCTACGACTACGTGATCGGCGCCGACGGCCTGCATTCGAACGTACGGCGGCTGGTCTTCGGTGCGGAGTCCCAATTCATCCACCACATGGGCATGTACGCCGCGGCCCTGCCGGTCGAGCGGGCCCTCGGTGACGAGCACGAGGTGGTCATGCTCAATCTGCCGGGCCGGGCCATCTCCGTGCATCCCACCAAGGGAAAAGCGGTGGCGGCCTTCATGTTCCGTCGGCAGGCCGTCCCCGGCTTCGATCACCGCGACCTCGCCCAGCACAAGGGACTGGTCGCCGACGCCTTCGCCGGAGACCTCGGCATCTTCACCGATCTCCTCGATCAGCTGAAGGCCGCCGAGGACCTCTACTTCGATTCGGTGAGCCGGATCAGCCTGCCGCACTGGTCATCCGGCCGCGTCGCCCTGCTCGGCGACGCCGGATCCTCGCTCTCGCTCTTCGGCGACGGCTCCACCCTCGCGATCGCGGGCGGCTACACCCTCGCCGAGGAACTCACCCGCACCCCCGACCACCCGGCCACCGCCCTCACCGCCTACGAACAGCGTCACCGCAAGCTCGTCGAACCCAAGCAGCGGGGCTTCCGCGCCGCCGCGGCTCTCATGGTCCCCGCCACCGCCGCGGGCATCGCGCTCCGCAACACCGTCACCCGCTTCATGCGCTGATGAGCGGGTGGGGTGGGCGATCAGTAGGTCGGCAGGACGTAGTCCTGGGTCTGGTCGAGCATCTTCATCATGATCGGGCGGAAGAGCTTGGTGGTCATGAGCTTTCCGATGCGCTGCATCACCTTCAGGCCGAGCTTGGAGGTGGGGAGCATCATCTGGATGCCGCCGCCGGGGAGCTCCTTGGCCTTCTCGAGGAACGGGGTCACCTGCGCCTCGTAGCGGGCCAGGGCGCCCGCGATATCCGTTGGGGTGGCGGCGATTTCACCGGCGAGCAGGTAGGCGCCGACGATGGCCATGGCGGTGCCCATGCCGGTCATGGGGGAGCCGCAGAAGCCGGAGTCGCCGAGCAGGGTGACGCGGCCCTTGGACAGGGTCGGCATGTCGACGCGCACGAGTTCGTCGAAGTAGAAGTCGGGAGCGTGCTCCAGTTCGGCGAGCGCCTCCGGAACCACCCAGCCCGCGTCGGCGAGCATGTCGCGAATCAGCTTGTGCTGGGCGGGGATATCGCCGCGCAGCGCCGGATTCTGCTCGGTGCGCAGGGTGATGATGGCCTTGGAGGTGGTCGGTTCGTAGTCGGGCCGGATGCCGAGCGAGGCGCGCGGCACCACGCGCATGGACAGCCAGTCCTGCTCGGCGACGGCCGGGGTGGGCACGGTGTAGAAGGACATGTAGCCGCCGAGGAAGGTGGTGAACTGCTCCTCGGGCCCGAACACGAGCTTGCGGGTGCGCGAGTGCACGCCGTCCGCGCCGATCACCAGGTCGTAGCGCTCGCTGCGTCCCGAATTGAATCCGACGGTCACCCCGTCGGCGTCCTGGTCGATGGTCTCGATCCAGTCGCCATGCCGGTAGTCGAGTTCCCCTGCGGCGCCGGCGAGTTCGGTGAGCAGCACATCGTTGAGGTCGCCGCGGCTGATCTCGATGTCGGCGACCGGCCCCTTGCCGTCGAACATCTCCATGGACATGCGGTAGACCGGGCTGCCGTCGGTCTTGACGATGCTCATGCCCTTCTCGTGCAGCAGGCGCTTGGAGATGCCCTCCATCAGCCCCATGCGCTCGGCCACCTCGCGGCTGGGTCCGCGCAGATCCACGGCCTGCCCGCCGGGTCGCGGGGCACTGGCCCGCTCGACCACGGTGACGGCGATTCCGGCCCGAAGCAGTTGCAGCGCAACGGCGTTACCGGCGATGCCGCCGCCGGCGACGAGGATACGGAGGGTGTCGGTGCTCATTGGTTTCTCCCGGTGCGGTGAAGCTGGTTTGTCTAAGACATATGTCTAACAGAGTCTGGAACAAATGTCTAGAACAAATGTCTAGAACAAATGTCTAACAAGTCTTCCATCAGCGGAAACGCACTCGGCCCCCACCCGAATCGGGCAGGGGCCGAGCGACTTACGAGCGGATCAGCCGACCGTGGCCGGTTCCTTCTCCAAGACCGGCGTCGAGGACTGCTTGAGCTCGGCGAGCTTGCTGCCCTCCACGTCGATGTCGGGGAGGATGCGATCCAGCCACTTGGGCATCCACCAGGCCCAGTTGCCCAGCAGGGCGAGCAGGGACGGGATCAACACCATGCGGACGATGAAGGCGTCGAAGAACACGCCCGCCGCCATGGCGAAGCCCATGGACTTGGCCACCACGTTGTCGTCGAGCATGAACGCGCTGAACACCGAGATCATGATGATGGCCGCGGAGGTCACCACGCGCGCGCCGTGGTGGTAGCCGCTGATCATGGCGTCCTTGGCGGACTTCCCGTGCACGTACTCCTCACGCATGCGGGTCACCAGGAAGACCTGGTAGTCCATGGCGAGACCGAATACCAAGCCGATCAACATGATCGGCAGGAAGCTGACCAGCGGATGCGGGTCGAACAGCCCGAAGGTGCCCTCCTGGAACAGCAGCACCGTCGCACCGAAGGTGGCGGCCATCGAGAGCAGGAAGCCCAGCGCGGCGGTCAGCGGAACCAGGATCGAGCGGAACACCAACAGCAGCAACAGGAATGCCGCTCCGGCCACGATCGACAGATACGGAATGATCTTGTGCAGCAGGGCCTGTGAGACATCGGTGTAGATGGCGGTGGTGCCGGTGATGCCGTACTCCATGCCGTACTGGCCCTTGAACTCCGACTCGGCGTTGCGCGCGCTCTCGACGAGGTCCTTGGTCTCCTTGTTGTTCGGCCCGGACTTGGGCACGCCCATGAACAGCGCGGCCTGGCCGTCCTGACTGCGCTGCGCGGCCGTCAGGTAATCCATGCCCGGGTAGTGCGCGAGCTTGGTCCGCAGCTCACCGAGCGCCTTGTCGCGGTCGGCCTCGGGCGTCTTCGAAAGATCAACGGCCACCATGAGAGTGCCGTTGGAGCCCTCGCCGAAGCCCTTGGTCTGCAGGTCGTACGCCTTGTAGAGCGTGGTGTCCTTCGGCATCGAGTCGCCGCCGGGCAGGCCCAGCTGCAGATTCACCGCCGGCGCGGCCAACAGTCCGAGCAGCACCACCGAGGCCGCGAGGGTCAGCGCCGGAGCCTTGCCGATGAAGCGGGCGAAGCGAATCCCGTTGGTGACCGAGTTCTCGTCCTCGGGATCGTGCTGCGCGACCAGCGGCAGCTTCGGCTTGAACAGCGTGCCGCCGAACGCACCGAGCAGCGCGGGCATCAGGGTGACGGCGACCAGCACCGCCATGGTGGCCGTGATGGCGCCGCCGATACCCATGTAGGTGAGGAAGTTGACGCCGACGAAGCTGAGCCCGGCCAGCGCGATGATGACGGTCAGACCGGCGAAGATGACCGCGGAACCGGCGGTGCCGACCGCGGTGCCCGCCGCCTCTTCCGGCGAATCCGATACGGCCAGTTCGTGTTTGTAGCGCGACACGATGAACATGGCGTAGTCGATGGACAGCGCGATGCCGATCATCGAGGCCAGGGTCGGGGTGAACGCGGGCACGGTCAGCCAGTGGGTGCCGAACATGACGATGGACATGGCGGTGCCGACACCGAAGATCGCGGTGATGATCGGCACGAACGCGGCGACGATCGCGCCGAACGCGATGATCATGACCACCAGCGCCACGCCGACGCCGATCATCTCGGACGCGCCGCCCGCGGCCTGCTTCTGCTCGATATTGCCGGTCAGCTCCACCTGCAGTCCGGCGTCGCGGGCGCGCTGCCCGACCTGGTAGGCCGCGTCCTGGTCGGCCGTCGT
Organism: Nocardia sp. JMUB6875; assembly: GCF_041154655.1. Classification (NCBI taxonomy): domain Bacteria; kingdom Bacillati; phylum Actinomycetota; class Actinomycetes; order Mycobacteriales; family Nocardiaceae; genus Nocardia; species Nocardia sp. JMUB6875. Next base: position 53,698 of record NZ_BAAFGR010000028.1, on the reverse strand, counting down.
GATGTCGGAGAACTTCGGAATGCTGTACAGCGCCTTGACGACCGCCACCGAATCCGGGTTGGTCTTGTTCAGCACGTTCAGCGGCGCGTTCGAGCAGTTGGCCGCGAAGTTCGGATCGGATCGATTGCCGTCGAGGCAGTCGATGCCCGCGCGCTGCCCGATCTGCTTGGTGGCGGCGATGGGATCCACCGGCGGGGCGTTCTTGTCGATGATGTCGAGCTTGCCGAGGTCGGCGAGGAAGCCCTCCAGCGCCGCCTTGTTCTTGGGATCGGTCAGCTTCTCACCGTCGGGCGCGGCGATCACATAGGTGCCGCTGACGGTGTTGGAGTCGAAATCCTTGGAGGCACCCGGAAAGTGCTTGTCGAGGATCTCGGTGGCCCGCTCCGACGGCAGGCCGGGCATGGAGAAGCTGTCCTGGAACGGCTTCGCGAGGGCGGCGCCGGTGCCGCCGATGACGAGTAGGGCGGCGATCCACGCCGTGATGACGAGCCATTTCCGGCGGAAGGCGAACTTTCCCCACCGATAGAGGTATACGGACACGAGGGGTTCTCCTGGCGAATGGTTTACGGGCGAAACAGGTCTGCTGTGTGCGAGCGCGTAGACAGGCACTGCCGCCTGGGAGCTTCGGCCCCCCGGCCTCCACGAAACTTGAATTCTGCCTACCGTGCGGTAGGTAGACTACCGACCGGATAAGCGGAGGAACAACCTCGACTCTAGGTGGCGTGCGTCGCATCCCCGGCTGGATGACTCACGAACCGAGCGCGGGTGAGAGGATGAGAGCATGGGCGCCCCAGTCGTTTCCGGAACAGTTATCGCAGGTAGAAGCACCAAGGATGCGATCAGAGAGGCCGCGCTGCAGCTATTTTCGACCAAGGGGTTCGACCACAGCAGCCTGCGCGAGGTCGCCGATGCGGTGGGAATCACAAAAGCCTCGCTCTACTATCACTACGCCTCGAAGGTCGATCTGCTGATCGCGATCATCGAGCCGATGTTCGACGAGCTCCGCGCGCAGGTCGAACGCCTCGACGACATCGAGCACACGCCCGAGAACGTGCGCGAGGTGATCAGTGAGCGCCTGCGCTCGACGCTGGCCAATCGCAATGTGGGCGTGCTGTGCATGCGCGATACCGTCGCCATCGTCAATGCCCTCGGCAACCGCTATCCCGACCTGATCGAACTGCATCACCGCACCTGCCGATGGCTGGCCGGACCGGGCGCCGACGCCGACACCCTGTTGCGCGCGACGGCCGCCATGCAGGTGCTCAGCACCGCCATGATGTCCCAGGAGATCGTGCCCGACACCGATACCGCCCATGTCGAGACGATCCTGCTGAATGCCGCACTCGGCGTGCTGTATCCGGCGCGATAGGGTTTTTCCTCACCACCGATTCAAGATCAGGAGTTCCCGTGCACATCACCGCGAAGGTCGATTACGCGGTGCGCACGCTCGTGGAAATCGCGAAGGCGCAACCGGATTCGGTGAAGGCCGACGCCATTGTCGCCGCCCAGGACATTCCGCCCAAAGTGCTCGAGTCGGTGGTCTCGGACCTACGCAAGGGCGGATTGGTCACCAGTCGCCGCGGCCCCGATGGCGGATACCGCCTGGCCCGCCCGGCCGCCGAGATCAGCATCGCCGATGTGATCCGCGTGGCGGAGGGCCCGCTGGCCTCGGTGCGCGGGCAGCGGCCCGAAGACGTCTCCTACCCGGGTGCCGCCGAACCGCTGCAGCGGGTGTGGATCGGGCTGCGGGTGAACATTCGCTCAATTCTGGAGCGGATCACCATCGCCGATATCGCCCACGATCTGCTGCCGTCCTTCCTCGACGAGCTGCTGCGCGATCCGGACGCGTGGACCCGCCGCCCCCGCCCGACCGGCGCTCCGACCCCGGCCCCGCAGGTCACACCGGGTGCGTCCGAATGGCGCGATCTGGACCGGCCCGATATCTGAGTCCCGCCCGGTATGACGTGGGCCACTATCCGACCGCGCCGGAAAACGTCGCGGCGGCGGTCGGGATTCGGCGGTAGCCTGCCAACATCATGTTGATCCGACTCCTACGCACCTTCCTGTGGACCTACCGCAAACAGTTGGCGGGGGTCGTCGTGCTCCAGCTGATCTCGGTCATCGCCATGCTGTATCTGCCCACGTTGAACGCCGACATCATCGACAACGGCGTCACCAAGGGCGATATCGGCTATATCTGGTCCACCGGCGGCTGGATGCTGCTGGTGACCGCCATCCAGATCGTCGCCCAGGGTATTTCGGTGTATCTGGGCGCGCAGGCCGCCATGGGCGCGGGCCGCGATATGCGCGCCGCCCTGCTGCACCGGGTCGGCACCTTCTCCGCGCGTGAGGTCGGCGTCTTCGGCGCGCCGTCGCTCATCACGCGCAATACCAATGACGTCGGACAGGTGCAGCTGCTCATCCTGATGAGCGCCACCATCCTGGTCATGGCCCCGATCATGTGCATCGGCGGCATCTTCATGGCGCTGCGCGAGAGCATGCAGCTGTCCTGGCTGCTGCTCATCGCGGTGCCCGCGCTGGGTCTGTCCATGGCCTTCATCATCAGCCGCATGGTGCCGGGCTTCCGGCGCATGCAGGAGCGCATCGACGCGGTGAACCGCGTGCTGCGCGAACAGATCACGGGCATTCGCGTGGTGCGCGCGTTCGTGCGGGAGCGGCAGGAGACCTGGCGTTTCGGAGTCGCCAATACCGAGCTGACCGAACAGTCGCTCTATGTCGGCAAGTACATGGCGCTGATGTTCCCGGCCGTCATGCTGATCTCCAATGTGACCACCGTCGGCGTCATCTGGTTCGGCGGCCACAATATCGACAACGGGGACATGCAGATCGGCTCGCTGACCGCGATGCTGGCCTACATCATGCAGATCCTGATGGCCGTCATGATGGCCTCGTTCCTGGCCATGATGGCCCCGCGCGCCGCGGTCTCGGCCGAGCGCATCGGCGCGGTGCTCGACACCGAGTCCTCGGTGGACGAACCGCGGCTGCCGCAGTCGTTCAAGGGCGATCCCGGCACGGTCGATCTGGCCTTCGCCGAGTTCAAGTTCCCGGGCGCGGAGAAGCCGGTGTTGCGGGCCATCCGATTCCAGACCACGCCCGGCACCACCACCGCCATCGTCGGCGCCACCGGCTCCGGCAAGACCACGCTGATCAATCTGATCCCGCGGCTCATCGACGTCACCGACGGCGCGGTCTACGTGGGCGGCACCGATGTGCGGCACCTCCCCTTGGAGACGTTGCGTTCGGAGATCGGGCTGGTGCCGCAGAAGGCGTACCTGTTCTCCGGCACCGTCGCCTCCAATCTGCGCTACGGCAAGCCGGACGCCACCGACGAGGAGCTCTGGCACGCGCTGGAGATCGCGCAGGCCGCCGACTTCGTGCGGGAGATGCCGCAAGGACTGGAAACCCCTGTGGCACAGGGCGGTACGACCGTCTCCGGCGGTCAACGCCAGCGCCTGGCCATCGCCCGCGCACTGGTGCGCAAGCCGCGCATCTACCTGTTCGACGACTGCTTCTCCGCCCTGGACGTCGCCACCGATGTGCGGGTCCGCGACGCCCTGCAGCCGGAGACCGCGAACGCGTCGGTGATCATTGTGGCGCAACGCATCTCGACCATCCGCGACGCCGATCAGATCGTGGTGCTGGAGGACGGCGCCATGGCCGGCATCGGCACCCACGACCAATTGCTCAGGGACTGCAGGGAATACCGCGAGATCGTGGAATCCCAGTTCAGCGCGGAGGAGGTGCGATGAGGCCCGGAACCGTCAATCCCGGTGCGCCGGACGCCAAGGCGAAGTCCTTCGGCCCGTCGCTCAAGCGCCTGCTGCGCCTGCTCGCACCCGATCGCGTCTTCCTCGTGATCGTCTTCGTGCTGGCCGTTGGCTCGGTGGTGCTGAACACGCTGGGCCCGCAGATCCTCGGCAAGGCCACCAACCTCATCTTCGACGGCGTGGTCGGCAAGCAGCTGCCCGCGGGGGTCGGCAAGGACGAACTGGTCGAGCACGCCCGCGCGAGCGGCAACGGCACCTTCGCCGACATGCTGGCCAGCATGGACGTGATTCCCGGTACGGGAATCGATTTCACCGCGGTCGGCCACGTGCTGGCCTGGGTACTGGCGCTCTACATCGGTGCCTCGGTGTTCCAGTGGCTGGAGGCGCAGCTGCTGATCATCCTGATCAACCGAACCGTGAAGCGGTTGCGCGCGCAGATCGAGGACAAGATCCACCGGCTGCCGCTGCGCTACTTCGACTCCATGCCGCGCGGCGATGTGCTCTCCCGCGTCACCAATGACGTCGACAATGTGGCACAGACGTTGCAGCAGACCATGTCTCAGCTGATCATCAATGTGCTGTCGGTGATCGGCATCCTGATCATGATGTTCTGGATCTCCTGGATCCTGGCCCTGATCGCCCTGCTGACAGTGCCTTTGGCGATCATCGTGACCGCGCAGATCGCCAAGCGCTCCAAGCCGCACTTCGTCGATCAGTGGAAGCTGACCGGCGACGTCAACGCCCAGGTCGAGGAGGCCTTCACCGGCCACGAGGTGGTCAGCGCCTTCGGCCGCGTGCGCGAGGTCGGCGAGCGTTTCGACGAGACCAACGACAAGCTCTACAACGCGTCGTTCAAGTCGCAGTTCATCTCCGGGCTGATCATGCCCGCCATCATGTTCCTCGGGAACCTGAACTACGTGCTGATCGCCGTGGTCGGCGGCCTGCGGGTGGCGTCGGGTCAGCTGTCGCTGGGTGAGGTGCAGGCCTTCATCCAGTACTCGCGCGGCTTCACCCAGCCGCTCACCCAGATCGGTTCGATGATGAACCTGCTGCAGTCGGGTGTGGCCTCGGCCGAGCGCATCTTCGAGATCCTGGACGCCGAGGAGCAGTCGGCGGATCCGGATCCGGAGGATTCGCGGCCGGTGGATCGCGGCCGGGTGGCGTTCGAGGACGTGTCGTTCCGCTACGAGCCGGAGACCCCGATCATCGAGAACCTCTCGCTGGTGGCCGAACCCGGGCACGTGGTGGCCATCGTCGGCCCGACCGGCGCGGGCAAGACCACGCTGGTCAACCTGCTCATGCGGTTCTACGAGGTGGACTCCGGCGCGATCACCATCGACGATGTCGACATCACCCGCATCACCCGCGACCACCTGCGCTCGCGCATGGGCATGGTGCTGCAGGACACCTGGCTCTTCGGCGGGACCATCCGGGAGAACATCGCCTACGGCAACCCGAACGCGTCCGAGGCCGACATCCTCGAGGCCGCCCGCGCCGCCTATGTGGACCGGTTCGTGCACGCGCTGCCGCACGGCTACGACACCGTCATCGACGAGGAGGGCTCCGGCGTCAGCACCGGTGAGAAGCAGCTCATCACCATCGCGCGCGCGTTCCTGGCCAAGCCGTCCATCCTGATCCTGGACGAGGCCACCAGTTCGGTCGACACCCGCACCGAGCTGCTGGTGCAGCACGCCATGGCGGCGCTGCGGCGGGACCGTACGAGTTTCGTGATCGCGCACCGGCTCTCGACGATCCGCGACGCCGACACCATCGTGGTGATGGAGAAGGGCAAGATCGTCGAGCAGGGCACCCACGACAAGCTGCTCGCGGCCAAGGGCGCGTACAGCCGCCTCTACAACGCGCAGTTCGCCGCGGCCATCACCGACGGCGAGGGCGAGAACGTGGACGATCCGGAGCCGGACGCGGTCGCCCTCAGCAAGAACTGAGAAGATGGCTCGGTGTCTGCACCCTCCGAGTTCTCGTTCAAGGTCGGTACCCGTCTGGAAGGACGGCACGGCAGGACGGGCGTGATCAGTACGCCGCACGGCGACATCGCCACGCCCGCCTTCACGCCGGTCGGTACCAAGGCCACGGTCAAGGCCGTGCTGCCGGAGACCATGAAGGAACTCGGTGCGCAGGCGCTGCTCGCCAACGCCTATCACCTCTACCTGCAGCCCGGTCCGGACATCGTGGACGAGGCCGGGGGCCTGGCCAAGTTCATGAACTGGAACGGCCCGACCTTCACCGACTCGGGCGGCTTCCAGGTCATGTCGCTGGGCGTCGGCTTCAAGAAGGTACTGGCCATGGAGTCGGTCGGCGTGCAGGACGACGATGTGATCGCCAAGGGCAAGGAGCGGCTGGCCCACGTCGACGACGACGGCGTCACCTTCCGCTCGCACCTGGACGGCTCCAAGCACCGGTTCACGCCGGAGGTGTCTATGGGCATCCAGCATCAACTGGGCGCGGACGTCATGATGGCCTTCGACGAGCTCACCACGCTCATGAATACCCGTGGCTACCAGGAGGAATCGCTGGAGCGCACGCGCCGCTGGGCCCAGCGCTGCCTGGACGAGCACGAGCGGCTCACCGCGGCCCGCCCGCACAAGCCGTATCAGGCGCTGTTCGGGGTGATCCAGGGCGCGCAGTACGAGGACCTGCGCCGCAAGGCCTGTCGCGATCTGGAGGCGTTGCGCGGCGCAGCCGGAACGGGATTCGACGGGTACGGCATCGGCGGCGCGCTGGAGAAGCACAATCTGGGCACCATCGTCGGCTGGTGCTGTGACGAACTGCCCGAGAACAAGCCGCGGCACCTGCTCGGCATCAGCGAGCCGGAGGACATCTTCACGGCGGTGGAGAACGGCGCGGACACCTTCGACTGCGTGAATCCCTCACGCGTGGCGCGCAATGCGGCCATGTACACCGACGAGGGCCGCTTCAATATCAATACCGCGCGCTTCAAGCGGGACTTCACGCCCATCGACGAAACCTGCGACTGCTACACGTGCGCCAATTACACGCGCGCCTATATTCACCACCTGTTCAAAGCGAAAGAGATTCTCGCGGCGACACTTTGCACCATCCACAACGAGCGTTTCACGGTGCGCCTGGTGGACCGCGTGCGAGAAAGCCTGGACGGCGGCTATTTCGACGACTACAAGACCGATTTCCTGGGCCGCTGGCGCGGCCGCATCAAAGCCCCTGGGCTATAGGGGAATTCGACGCGACCGCGCCGAAACCGCTATTCGTAGATGGCGGCCCGTTCGCGCGGGCGGTACGAGGGCTCGCGCTTCTTCAGGAAGGCGATGCAGCGGTAGCTGATCGGCAGCACGCACGCCTCGACGAGGGTCTTCCAGACGAAGCCCACGATCAGGTAGTTGAGGTAGTCGCCCCAGGTGTGAATGCCGATGGCGGTGGCCGCGATCGAGCAGAACACCAGGGTGTCGCCGAACTCGCCGGCGACGGTGGAGCCCATCAGCCGCGCCCACAGGTGCTTCTCCTTGGTGCGCTCCTTGATGAGCACCAGGGTGGCCGAGTTCAGGAACTGGCCCACGAAGTACCCGGCGATGCCGGCGAACGCCAGCTGCGGGGTATGGCCCAGGACGTCCTTGAACGACGACGCGTTCTGGTCGAGGCCCTCGCCCGTGGGCAGCCAGATGACCACCTGGAAGCAGGCGATCATGAGCAGCAGCGCGGCGAAACCGTAGTAGACGGCGCGGCGGGCGGCCTTGAAGCCGTAGACCTCGCTGAGGACGTCGCCGATGACATAGGCCAGCGGGAACAGGAAGAACGCGCCGTCCATGGTGACGGGCAGCACGGTGATCGGGCCGAACGAGAGATGGCTGTCGGTGAAGAACTGCACGCCCTTGGCGACGCAGACATTGGAGATCAGCAGGACGGCGGTGAAGGCCACCGCCACCTGGGTGAAATATCCCCCAGCCGGATCCGCGAACGAGGCGTGCTCCGGCGTGGGGTGTCCAGATCGGCCGGAATCGACCGTTTTCGTATCACTCACGCGGAAAGTATCCCTGCCTGGACCGATACGCACGGACCGACGGGTGTCTTAGGCTTGATGAATGACGAAGCCCGGCGATTCCGACGAGTGGTGGAGGCAGTACGGCGGTGAGGGCGTGACGCCCGAGAACCCGCCCTCGGCGCCCCAGCAATCGGTGCCGCAGCAACCCACTCCGCCCCCGGCCGGCTACACCTCCGGGCCGCAGTATCAGAATCCGCCGATGACCCCGCCGCCGCAGCCGGTGTATCCGAATTACCCTCCGCCGCAGTCGAATTACTCCCAGCCGCAGTCGACTCCGGCACCCGGCTATCCGGTCGCCGGGCAGCAGCAGCCGCAGGGTTACGGCTATCCGGGCTACCAGCCCTACGGGTACGGGGCCCCGAGCCAGCAGACCAATTCACTGGCCATCGCCTCGCTGGTGGTGTCGATCATCGGCCTGCCCAGCATGTTCTTCTGCCTGTTCATCCCGGTGATCTCGCTTGTCGGGCTGGTGCTGGGCATCGTCGGGTTGAACCAGATCAAGAGCAATCAGCAGCAGGGCCGCGGCCTGGCGCTGGGCGGCATCTGGGTGGGCGCGATCGGCATCGTCATCGGCCTCGGGCTGCTGCTGATCCTCATCCTCGCGGGTGACTGGAGTACGTCGACGTATTAGCGAAAATGACGTATCAGCGAAAACGCTGTGCGGCAATGAAAATGGGGCGCATCCACGAGGATGCGCCCCATTTTCGTTCGGTTCGAGGGACTCAGCCCTTGAGCACCTGGGTGCCGCCCGCGAACTTGTCGTGCCAACCCTGCTTGTTCGGGTCCTGCTCGATGGTGATCGCGACGTAGATCATCAGGCCGATGCTGATCAGGTTGCCGATGCACCAGACGATGTCGGCGAGCACGAAGATGTTCCGCTTGATCGAGGTCTGGATGTCCAGCGGCGCGCCGCCGGGGCCGATGACCCGCAGTCCGAGGATCTTCTTGCCGAGGGTCTGACCGTTGTTCTGGGTCTCCATCAGCACGAAGTAGGCGGTGATGATGATGGTCGACAGCGCGCCGCCGATGATGCTCGCGCCGATGCCGCCGCCCATGGCGGACTGCAGGATCCCGACGACGATGCCGGTGGGGATGCCGGCGATCAGGTAGTCGATGATGCGGGCGCCGAAGCGGATCCACAGGTCACCGGGCACCGCGCCGCCGAAACCGCCTGCGCCGTAACCGGGCTGGCCGCCGCCCGGGTAGGGCTGGTACGGCTGCTGCCCGTAGGGCTGCTGCTGGCCGTAGGCGTCGGACTGGCCGAAGGACGGCTGCCCGTAGGACGGCGGCTGCGGCTGGCCGTACTGCGGCTGCTGCTGACCGTACGGATCCGACGGCGGCTGCTGCTGGCCGTACGGGTCGGACTGCTGGCCGTAGGGCTGCTGCGGCTGCTGACCGTAGGGATCGGACTGACCGTAGGGCTGCTGCCCGTACGGCTGCTGGGGCTGCTGCCCGTAAGGCTGCTGCCCGTACGGCTGGCCACCCTGCGGATATTGGTTGGGGTCGTACCCACCGCTCGTCATCTGTTTCGCCGTCCTCGTCGAATTCGTTCGGGATCTGGTCGAGTGCGTACGTTACGGTTATGAACTGGGTTGCAACAACCCGTTGGGGTCGAGTGTCCACGGTTCCCGGGGCAGGTCTTCCGGCCGGAATTGTTCCAGCAGATCGGACGGCGTGTTTGCGCCGATGTAGCCCAATGACGCCGCGAGCGCGCCGAACACCTGGTGCGGGGATTCGCCGAGCGCCATCCGATCCCGCAGGGTGACCGCCCCGTCCCGCTTCGCCAGCCGCTGCCCGGCCGTGTTCAGTACCAATGGGACATGGGCGTATTCGGGCACCGGCAGGTCGAGCAGGGTGGCCAGGTAGGCCTGCCGGGGCGTGGAGGGCAGCAGGTCGTCGCCCCGCACCACCTGGTCGATGCCCTGGTCGGCGTCGTCCACCACGACCGCGAGGTTGTAGGCGGGGGTGCCGTCGCCGCGGCGCAGCACCAGATCGTCCACCGCGCCGCGGTATTCACCGAGTAGCCGGTCGGTGACGGTGAATTCGGTGACGGCGGCGCGCAGGCGCAGCGCGGCGGGACGGCCCTCGGCGCGGCGCTCCCGGATCTGCTGATCGGTGAGATTCCGGCAGGTCCCGGGGTACGCGCCCAGCGGGCCGTGCGGCGCGGTGACCGCCTGCTGGATTTCCCTGCGCGTGCAGAAGCATTCGTAGGTGAGCCCGGCCGCGGTCAGGCGCTCGATGGCCGCCTCGTAGAGCGGCAGCCGCTGGGATTGCCAGACCACCGGCGGATCCCAGTCCAGTCCGATGGCCGCGAGATCCTCGAGCTGCCGTTCGGCCGCACCCTTTTTCACCCGATCCAGATCCTCGACCCGCATGAGGAAGCCGCGACCCGTGGAACGGGCGAACAACCACGCCAGGAGTCCGGTGCGCAGATTGCCCACGTGCAGGTCGCCCGACGGGCTGGGCGCGAATCGGCCCGACGCAGGTCGAGGTTCGGCACTGCCGGACGTTGCTGTGGCGGGGTCGATGGACACGTCTGTCGATGGTAGTTCGCATCCTTCGCACCGCCGCCGATCCTTCGCATTCTTGCGGGCGCACACAGGGAGTGTGGAACGAGAGTTCCGCTGCGAATTCAGTGCGGGATTGTGAGCCGGGGTCGAAGATCGTTCTCGGATATGGGTTTTCCCTGGTCAATGGCGGTAAGCAGGGTGTCGGCGCAGGCCAGCAGCCCGGGCGAGTCGATGCCGTAGGGCGCCGGACCATAGGCCGTGAGGCGCTGCGTCGCGCGTTCGAGCAGGGTGCGAGCCCCTTTCGAATTTCCGCGTTGAATGTGGGTGAGCCCAACGGCAAATTGCGCGAGGCCCTGCCACAGCGACTTCTCCGCGAACGGGCCGTTCTTCCAGGCCGCCTCGAGTACCTCGTGGGCGTTGAATGCCAGCCCGTCATCGATCAGCCGCTGCGCGTAGTCGAGGGTCTCGGCGGGCGGCAGGTCGAGATCATCGGGGATGCGGGGGACACCCGGGCTGCCGAACGGGAGGGGTCGCCCAAAACGGTCGCGGGGACGGGCATTCCGGGCGCGGCCGCCCTCGTCGCGGTCCCGGGTGTCGTCGTGCGCTGCGTCCTGGGGCATGCGCTCCATGATTCCCCATGGCGCGGGCCCCGGCGCGCGGCGAGTTCGCGCATGCCGACGGGAATGGCGCCGCAACGGAATTCGGACTTCTGAAATTCGAAAGGCTCAAATTACGGCTAATTCGGCGCAAATAATTAGCTGGCTAACCTTGCCGTATATTTGCTGATTGAAAACGAAAGAATGCGATCTCCTTATGACGAACCCTGCTAGTGTTTAGCGCGGGAACGGCCATCGGGGGTGCATTCCCATCGCGAAGTGCACGAACTGGTTGTACGGAGCGTTTGCGTGCGGCCCGTGGCGCACCAGGGATTCGTGATTCTCGATGGATCCCAGGGTCACCAAGATCATTGCCAGCAAGATCTCATCCTTGACGCAGCAAAGGAGCTAGTACCGTGAACCTGGATTACACAGGCGCCGTATGGCGCAAGAGCAAACACAGTGGCCCCAACGGCAACTGCGTAGAGGTCGCATTTCTCGGCGACGGAAACGTCGCGGTCCGGGACAGCAAGGAAAACGGCCGCGGGCCGATCCTGGCCTTCACCCCCGGCGAATGGGACGCCTTCGTCGCCGGCGTCTCCGACGGAGAGTTCAAGCGGGCCTGACCGGCCGCGCTGAGGGCCTCGCCCCAGGCCCGATCCGGGAGAAAAGCGGAAGCCCCGAGTCCCGGAGACTCGGGGCTTCACTCTGTCCGGGGCGGCCCGGCGAACAGACGTGACTAGGCCCGTTGCCCGTTGCCCGCGTGCCCGTTGCCCGCCGCGTCCTCCTGCGCCCGCCGCAGCACCGCCAACTGCGCGTGCTCGGCCGCGCGGTCGTTGGCGGCATTGGCCTCCCGCTCGGCAGGTGGATCGGCGCGGAAGAACGCGCCCGTGCCCGGTCGCCCGGCGACTCCCAACTCGTTCATCTTCCGGGGCACCTTCGCGCCCTGGTACTCCAGGGGAATCGGATGACCGTGCTCGTCCACCGGTCCCAGCGGCTGATGCAGTTCGATGTACTCGCCGTGCGGAAGCCGCCGCACCACACCGGTTTCGATGCCGTGCTCGAGGATGGCCCGATCACTGCGCTGCAGGCCCAGGCACAGCCGGTAGGCGACCGTGTAGGCCAGCGCGGGCACGGTCAGCAGGGCGATGCGGAAGGCCCAGGTGGTGGCATTGAGCGAGATGTCGAACTTGAAGGCGATGATGTCGTTGACGCAGGCCAGGGTGAGGATCAGATAGAAGGTCAGCGCCATGGCCCCGATCGCGGTGCGCACCGGCACATCTCGCGGCCGCTGCAGCAGATTGTGCCGGGCCCGATCGCCGGTGAGCCGCTTCTCGATCCACGGGTAGGCGATGATCAGCGTGAAGATCAACGGCATGAACAATGCCACCGAGAACGCGCCCGGCACCGTGTGCCCGAAGATGTAGAGCTCCCAGGCCGGGAACAGGCGCAGGAAGCCGTCGGTCCACATCATGTAGAAGTCGGGCTGGGTGCCGGCCGACACCTGGGACGGGTTGTAGGGACCCAGATTCCAGATCGGATTGATCTGCAGCAGCCCGCCCATGATGGCCAGCACGCCCAGGGTGAAGGCGAAGAACGCGCCCTGATCCAGCGAGAACACCGGCACGATGCGGGTGCCGATGACGTTCTTCTCGGTGCGGCCCGGGCCCGGGTACTGGGTGTGCTTCTGGTACCAGACCAGCGCGATGTGAACGACGATGAGCGCCAGCATGATTCCGGGCAGCAGCAGCACATGGGCGATGTAGAGCCGCGGAATGATGATGCTGCCGGGGAAGTCCCCGCCGAACATGAGCCAGTGCAACCAGGTGCCGATGACCGGACTGCCCAGCGTGATGCCGGCGAAGGCGGCGCGCAGGCCGGTGCCCGAGAGCAGGTCGTCGGGCAGCGAGTAGCCGAAGAAGCCCTCGAACATGGCCATGATGAACAGCAGCGCGCCGAGCACCCAGTTGGCCTCGCGCGGTTTGCGGAACGCGCCGGTGAAGAAGATGCGGCACATGTGGACGATCATGGACGCGGTGAACAGCAGTGCGGCCCAATGGTGCACCTGCCGCACGAACAGGCCGCCGCGCACGTCGAAGGAGATATTGAGCGCGGTCTCGTACGCGCGGGACATGGTGACCCCGCGCAGCGGCTGATAGGACCCGTTGTAGGTCACGTCCTGCATGGACGGATCGAAATACAAGGTCAAATAGACGCCGGAGAGCAGCAGAATGATGAAGCTGTAGAGCGCTATTTCGCCGAGCAGGAACGACCAGTGGGTCGGAAAGACCTTGTTGATCGAGCGTTTCAGGAATGCGGCAGCTTGATACCGCTGATCCGCTTCATCGGCCTGCGTCGCGATTTTTCTCGCAGTCGCCGTTCTGGTTGCCATTGCGGTCACCCCGCCCCCGGGAGAGATGTAAGGCTTCTACTACAAACGGTAGCACCCAGAGCGGCTGCGCCGTATGGAGTTTCGCTAGGGTCATCGGGTGAATTCCCTGGCCGCCCGGGACGCCACCATGTACTGGCTGTCCGCGCGCACCCGCAATGATCTGTTCCTGCTCTACTGCTTCGCCGACACCGGACGCGATGCCGGGCGGCTGCGGGCGGAGGTGGCGGATCGGGTCACTCACATTCCGGATTTGCTGATACACGTGCTGGACACTCCTGCAAACATTGCGTATCCCATTTGGGCGGCTTGCGAATTCACGAATGCTCAGTTCGTCGATCACGACCTCGACGCGGCGACGTGGGCGAATGCCACCGCGGCCGTGGGCGGTCTGCTCGGCACCGGTCTGCGTGCCGCCGATCGGCCCTGGCGGCTGCACGTGTTCCGGAATGTCCGGGAGGTCCCGGGATTCGCTACCGGCGAGTCCGCGCTCGTAGCGGTGCTCCAGCTATCCCACGCGCTCGCCGACGGTCGCCGCGCCGCGCTCATCGCGCGGGCGCTGTTCGGCCGCAGCGAATTTCCGGCAGATTCACCCCGGCGTGAATCAATACCGCTCGTCGACCGCGTCCTGCCGGACAAGGTGCGCGAGACGGCACTCAGCGCCTTCGCCGCTACCCGGGCCCTGCCCGGTATTCCGATCGGTATGGCGCGCACCGTCATTCGCGGGCTGGCCGCTGCCCGGGCGCAAGGGCGGCTGGCCGAGCTGACCGCGGCAGGGGAGCTGCCGCCGCCCGCCCCGGATGCCGAACCGAACGTCCTCAACGGAGGCGGTGCGGTGCCCACAACGCATACCGTGCGAATGCTGGTGTGCGACAAGGACCGGCTGCGCGCGCCGGGCCACTCGGTCACCGTTGTGGCGCTCACCGCGGTCTCGGTCGCGCTGGAGCGCTACCTCCAGGATCGGGGTGAGCCGCCGCTCGGACTGCGCGCCCAGGTGCCGATGGCGTTCGCCGCCACCGGCGACGGCCGCAACGGCTACCGCGATCTCTCGGTGGATCTGGCCGTCGCCGAACCCACCCCGCGCGCCCGCGCCGACCGCATCGCCGCCGACCTGGCCGCGCGTCGCGAGCGCGCCGCCCACCCGTTGCAGGCCGCCCGGGACGCGGTGACCGCCGTGCTGCCCGCCCCGCTGCTGCACCGCGATGTCATGCACGCCCCCACCGACGCACTCCCGGAACGAGTTTCGGGTCACACCGTGGTGTCCAGCGTCGACCGGGGTGGCGCGGATCTCGAGTTCGGCGGCGGTGCGGTGCGTTTCACAGCGGGCTTCCCGGCCCTGGGTGCGGTCATGCACCTGACCCACGGCGTGCACGGCCTGGGCGACACCGTCACCGTCTCGGTGCACGCCGACCCCGCGGTGCTGCCCGATCCCGACCGGTACGCGATGTTGCTGGAGTCGGCCCTGGACGAGGTTGCCTGCGCATTGCGGGAATCGGAGCCCGGCGGATCCGGCAGACAATAAGGAAGGCCCCGTCCGGATCGAGTCCGGACGGGGCCTTCGCAAGCGGAGGATAGGGGATTTGAACCCCTGAGGGCTGTTAACCCAACCCGCGTTCCAGGCGAGCGCCATAGGCCACTAGGCGAATCCTCCGCCGAGCAATATACCGGGTGTACCCCTGGTAGAAGCAAATGCCGTGGTCGGCGGCTACTTCTTCTTCACATTGTCGAGCGCCTTGCGGGTCTGGTCCTTGCAGACCTGGGCCAGGTCGTCCTTGCTGACGGTCTTGCCCTTGTACGTGGTCAGCCGGATCTCGATCTTGACCGAGGCGTTGTCGTCCTTGACCGCGCAGGTGTAGTCGGTGGTGGTGAAGTAGGTGTAGTCGTCGGACTTGGACACCCAGTAGCCCGCCTCGCCGATGCCGACCAGGTCACCCGAGGTGCGGCCGCTGCCGGTGGTGCCGGTGTCGGAGGTCTTCCAGAGGTCGTATTCCGGGCGGTTGTACGCGCTGGAGGAACCGCTCAGGAAGGACACGTCGAGGGTCAGGTCGGCGGTGTTGGTGTCGGTGGAACCGTATTTGTCGGGCTTGGTGGTCTCCTCGTTGCCCGCGCGGCATTCGAAGCGGCCACCCGAATAATCGGTGGGCTTGGTCTCGGAGTGCTCGGGGGCGCCCTTGGAGTTGGCGGCGAACTTGCTGAGCACCGAGGTGTCGATCACGCTGCAGCCGTTGGTGACACCGTCCATGGTGTACTTCCCGGCATTCTTCTTCTTGTTGTCGCCGAGCGGCGAGGAGCCGTCGTCGCCGGTCAGCGCGACCGCGCCGATGATCACGCCGACGATCACCACCAGACCGATGACACCGCCGACGATCCAGCCGGTCTTGCTACCGCCCGAGCGCGGCGGCTGCTGCGGCGCGTATCCGTAGGCGGGCGCGATCGGCGGCACCGGCGGCGGCGCGTACTGCTGCTGCGGGGCGCCGTACGGCTGCTGCGGGAAGCCGCCGGACATCGGCTGGCCGTAGCCGCCGGTCATCGGCTGCTGCTGCGGGTAACCGCCGCCGGACTGCGGGGGCGGCACGGCCTGGGCGGGCGGGGTGTAGGGCGGCATGCCTCCCGCGTAGTTCAGCATGGTCGGGTCCGCGCCCTGAACCGGTTGGCCGGGTTCGGTTCCGGTGGGCGGGGTGGCCCACCACTGCGCGGTTTCCTGCGCCTTCGCCGGGTCGTGCGGTCCGCCGGATCCTGGATCGGAACTCGTCATCTGGATTCTTTCCCCTCCGGAAATGAGCGGGTGCCCCCGCATATCGCAGGCATCGTATCGACCCCGGGCGGCACGGGTCTCGGTGAGCCGCTACACTGGCCGACGGATCCAGCGCGGCGCGCATCCTGTGAACTCCCCCAGGGCCGGAAGGCAGCAAGGGTCAACGGGCTCTGCCGGGTGCGCTGGGTCCCCTTTCATATATCCCTGCCGATCCGGCGAAGCCTCCTAGTAACGTGAGCGGTTGGGTTCGCGCTGAGCGCAACCCTGGACACACATCCCACGCCATTGGAAAGGCTGTCAGATGCCTCGGCAGACGCAATTCGGTTTGATGAGCCATGCGGAACTCGCGACGGAACACGAGACGCAGACCGCGAACTACGCGAAGCTCAAGACCGAGAAGCTGACGCTGGACATTACGAGGGGTAAGCCCTCGCCCGAGCAGTTGGACCTCTCGCAGGGGCTCCTCGAACTGCCGGGCGCCGCCGACTACCGTGACGCCAACGGCACCGATGTCCGCAATTACGGTGGCCTGCACGGCCTGCCGGAGCTGCGCGCCATCTTCGGTGAGCTGCTGAACATTCCGGTCTCGAATCTGCTGGCCGGCAACAATGCCAGCCTCGAGATCATGAACGATCTGCTGACGTTCACCATGCTGCACGGCAACGCGGATTCGGTGCGCCGCTGGATCGACGAGCCGGTGCTCAAGTTCCTGTGCCCGGTACCGGGTTACGACCGCCACTTCGCCATCACCGAGGCGCTGGGCTTCGAGATGATCCCGATCCCGATGAAGGGTGACGGCCCGGACGTGCACCTGATCTCGGAGCTGGTGGCCTCCGACCCCAGCATCAAGGGCATGTGGGCGGTGCCCAACTACTCCAACCCGACCGGCATCACCTTCTCCGAAGCCGTTACCCGGGAACTGGTTTCGATGCCGACGGCCGCGCCGGACTTCCGCCTGTTCTGGGACAACGCCTACGCGGTGCACCCGCTCACCGACACCGCCGAGCCGGTGCTGGACGTGCTGGGCATGGCCGAGCAGGCCGGGCACCCGAACCGGGTGTTCGTGCTCGCCTCCACCTCGAAGATCACCTTCGCGGGCGCGGGCGTGAGCTTCTTCGGCTCGTCCACCGCCAATGTGGAGTGGTATCTGAAGCACCTGGGCAAGAAGACGATCGGCCCGGACAAGGTGAACCAGCTGCGGCACCTGCGCTTCTTCAAGGACGCCGAGGGCGTGCGGGCGCACATGCAGCGCCACCGCGAGATCCTCGAGCCCAAGTTCAAGCTGGTGCTGCGGATCCTGGAGGACCGCCTGGGTGCGTCGAAGGTGGCGTCCTGGACCGAGCCCAAGGGCGGATACTTCATCAGCCTGGACGTGCTGGAGGGCACCGCGAGCAAGATCGTGGCGCTGGCCAAGGACGCCGGCATCGCGTTGACGCCCGCCGGGGCCTCCTATCCGTACGGAAAGGACCCGGAGGACAAGAACATTCGCATCGCGCCCAGCTTCCCGTCCACGGCGGAACTGGAGAAGGCGATGGACGGCCTGGCCACCTGCGTGCTGCTGGCGGCCTCCGAGAAGCTCATGAGTCTGTAAAGGCCCCAACGAAATAAGAGGCGCGCACCCCGAAACGGTGCGCGCCTCTTGTGTTTTCGAGTCAGTTCGGCTTGTGCGCCAGGACCGCGAAGATGGTCACCGACAGGTGGATGTCACCGCTGGCCGCACCGGTCTCCAGATCCGCCAGCAGCTGTGTGCGCTGGGCCTTGCTGATCGAGCCGCGCGCGACGGCCCGGTCGGCGACCCGCGCCACCAGCGCGCCCGCGCCGACGCTGCCGTCCTGGATCAGCGCGTGCGAGGCGATGTCGTCGACGACCAGTCCGGCGGCGGTGAGCTGCCCGGCCAGGCGGCGGCCCGCGAAGGGGTTGGTGGTGCCCGCGATCATGGTCTCGATCACCTCGTGCACCACGTGCCGGTCGCCGGGATGCACGATGGCCGTGCCCCAGTCGCTGTCCATGACCACCACGCGGCCGCCGGGGCGCAGCACCCGGGCGATCTCCCCGGCCGCGCGGGCGGGCGCGGTCAGATGCTGGAAGACGCGCTCGCACAGCGCCACATCGAAGCTCTCACTGCCGACGGGCAGGCCGTAGGCGTCGCCGCTGACGAAGGTGGCCGAGGATCCGGCCTGGGCGGCACGGCGTTCGGCGGCGAGGAGCAGGTCCGGATCGGGCTCCACGCCGAGCGCGGTGCCGGTGGGGCCGACCCGGTCGGCGAAGGTCAGCACCTCCGAACCGGTGCCGGAGCCGATATCGACGGCGCTCTCGCCGGGTCGGGTGGCCAGGGCATCGTGGGCCCAGGCCCGCAGCCGCCGGATGCCCGGCAGGGCTGCCTGGAGATCGTTGACGTCGACGAGCTGATCTTGTCCATCACGGTCGAAACGGTCCGGTCGCAGTCCGGCCCCTGCGTCAGGTTGCGACGCGGTTCGCACTGAAGAATTAGCCATGGTGTCGGGCATGCGCCGAGCCTAGTCTTTTCCGGTCCGCCGGGTGACCCGTGTCACGGCGACCCACGAGTAATGGGATGATCGACGCATGGTGAGCCGCACGCTGTGTATTGCGCAGGAATCCGATGCCGACGAGCTGCTTTCGACCGATGATTTCGCCCTGTTGGTCGGAATGATGCTGGATCAGCAGTTCCCCATGGAGCACGCATTCCGTGGTCCGTGGAAACTGGCCGACCGCATGGGCGGCTTCGATATCCACAAGATCGCCGCCGCCGATCCCGAGGAATTCGAGGAGCTGGCCGCCACCCCGCCCGCCATCCACCGCTACGGCCGGTCCATGGGCCGCCGGGTGCAGGAGCTGGCCCGCTACATTGTCGAGAATTACGACGGCAATACCGCCGCGCTGTGGACCGAGGGCGATCCGGACGGCAAGGAAGTGCTGAAGCGGATCAAGAAGCTGCCCGGATTCGGCGACCAGAAGGCGCGAATCTTCCTGGCGCTCTTGGGCAAACAACGCGGGCTGACGGCTACCGGCTGGCGTGAGGCGGCGGGCGCGTACGGCGAGGACGGCTCGCGCCGCTCGGTCGCCGACGTCACCGACGCCGAATCCCTGACCCAGGTGCGGGAATTCAAGAAGCAGGCCAAGGCCGCCGCCAAGGCGAAGTAACCCGGGTCACGCCAGGTCCATCGAATCAACCTGGTTTTTAACCTCCAGAATCCTGTGAGGTTGCTTAATGCTTGCCGCCGACAGTTCAGTTTTCGGCAGGGAAGCAGTACCAGAATGAAGATGAGGAAATTCGCCGGGATCGCGGCATTGGTGATCGCGGCGACGGGCGTGACGGCCGGGACGGCCTACGCCGGTCCGGCCCCGGCCGAGTCGGATGTCATCAATTACACCAATCAGGCCACCGACACCGGTGCGATCATCCGGACCGACGCCGGTTCGCTGGTGGTCGAGGACGGCGCGCTGAAAATCAAGGCGGCCAATGGAACCACCGTCGCGGGCACGGAATTGAAGTTCCGGGTCGACGATTTCGAGTTCCCGATCGCGGCCCAGGTCTCCGATCGCACCGCCACGCTGACGCCGCAGTTCGACGAGGCGCACGCGGTTTACAAGCCGGTCGCGCTCCCGTACGAGGATCAGGCCCCGTGGAAGACCCAGTACGACCGTGAGCTGGCCGCCTGGAACCGCCTGACCAGCACCATCAGTGCGGGCGCGACCATCGGCACGCTGGTCGGCGGCCTGGGCGGCGCGGCGCTCGGCTGCGTCGTCGGCGGCGTCGTGTTCGCCACCGCCACGGCCCCGCTGGCCACCATGTTCGGCGTCGGCCCCATCGCCGGCTGCCTCATCGGCGCTTCGACCGTCGGCTTCCTGGGCACCATCGCCGGTCAGGTATTCGTGACCGCGCCGGTCGCGATTGCCGCTGCGGTGCAGTACTTCACGACCATCAACCAGCCGTTCACGCCCGCCAAGTAAGACCTTCTCGGTTATCGATGGGCAAAGGTTCATCCGGGTGGTGCCAGCCTGCCATATTGCGTTTGTAAGACCGGTTTCCATCACTGCGTCCCAGGGGATACACCTGACTTCGTTTCCCCTGGGGCGCATCTGCTCATCCGAGAAGGAAATCCCTGACACCATGCGTCTCAAGAAGTTTGCCGCGACCTCCGCGCTCGTGATCGCCGCCCTCGGCGTCTCCGCGGGCACCGTGAACGCGGCTCCGGCTGCCGAAGACAACGGCGCCATCAACTACACGATCACCACCACCGAGACCAACAGTGTCCTGCGCACCGACGCGGGCTCGCTGGTCGTGGAGAACGGCAACCTGGAGGTCAAGGCCGCCAACGGCAACGTCGTGGCCGGCATGCCGCTGTCGTTCAAGGTGGACGACTTCACCTTCCCGATCGCGGCGGACATCTCCGATCGCACCGCGACCCTCACCCCGCAGTTCGATATTGCCCATGCGAAGTACACCCCGGAGAACGTCAAGGACGTGGCGCTGCCTTACGAGGATCAGGCGCCGTGGAAGTCGGACTACGACCGTGAGCAGGCCGCCTGGAACCGCATGAAGGACAACATCTCGCTGGGCGCCACGATCGGCACCCTGGTCGGCGGTATCGGTGGCGCGGCCCTCGGCTGCGTCATCGGTGCTGGTGTCGCTTTCGCGGCGACCACCCCGCTGCTGCTGATGTTCGGTGCCGGCCCGCTCGGCGGCTGCCTTGTCGGCGCCAGCCTCGTCGGCTTCCTGGGCACCCTGGCCGGTCAGGTGTTCGTGACCGCGCCGGTCGCCATCGCGTCTGCGATCCAGTACTTCATCACCATCAACGGCCCGCACGTCACCGCTCCGGCGACGAAGTAAGGCCCACCGAAAGAGCAAGGGGCTCTATAGAATCAGCACTGCCTCATTGGGACGGACAGCCCGCTCGGCGAATAGTCGGGCGGGTTTTCCCAATCCTGAAGAGTTCACTGTTTCAGTACCTGCGTGACACGCGTCGTTCGCGTCGGCCCGATTCGATCATGCGGTCCATACCTGCGGACTGCTTGATGAGGAAACAAAAAACAAATGCGCTTCAAGTCTCTCGCCGCGACCGCGGCACTGGTGTCCGCTGCCATGGGCGTCACCGCCGGCACCGTGAACGCCGCGCCGGCCGCCACGGCTGACAACGGCTCCATCAACTACACCATTACCTCCTCCGAGACCAACAGTGTCCTGCGCACCGACGCGGGCTCGCTGGTCGTGGAGAACGGCAACCTGGAGGTCAAGGCCGCCAACGGCACCGTCGTGGCCGGCATGCCGCTGAAGTTCACGGTCGACGACTTCGAGTTCCCGATCGCGGCGGAGATCTCCGACCGCACCGCGACCCTGACGCCGCAGTTCGACATGGACCACGCGACCTACAAGCCGGTCGCCCAGGCGCAGGACATCAACCTGCCCTACGAGGACCAGGCGCCGTGGAAGTCGGACTACGACCGTGAGCAGGCCGCCTGGAACCGTATGAAGGACACCGTTTCCCTGGGCGCCACCATCGGCACCCTGGTCGGTGGCCTCGGTGGCGCGGCCCTCGGCTGCGTCATCGGTGCTGGTGTCGCTTTCGCGGCGACCACCCCGCTGCTGCTGATGTTCGGTGCCGGCCCGCTCGGCGGCTGCATCGTCGGAGCGAGCCTGACCGGCTTCCTGGGCACCATCGCGGGCAACATCCTCGTCACCGCGCCGGTCGCCATCGCCGCGGCGGTCAACTACTTCATCACCATCAACCAGCCGCACGTCGTCGCGCCGAAGTAACTCCGCGACAAGAGCACTGGGGACAGAGCCCCCGTCCAGCCACAGCCGGGCGGGGGCTCTTGCAATCGGTGTGATCGCAACCATGTCGGGCCGCGGCGCGCGGTGCTGCACTGGGTTGATGGGCGAGCTGACCACTGGGTCTTTGGGCCAGATAACCTCGATTCACGGCGCGGCTGCCGCGCTTGCTTCCGTTGATGGAGCCGATTTGCGGCGCACGTTCGCGCACTTCCCCAGTGGGGTGGTGGCGGTGTGTGCGCGGATCGGCGGGACGCCGTACGGGTTGGTGGCCAGTACTTTCGTGCCGGTTTCGCTGGATCCGCCGTTGGTGTCGATCTGCATTCAGTACTCCTCGGAGACTTGGCCCAAGCTGGAGACTGCGAGTCGGCTGGGGTTGAGTCTGCTCAGTAGCGAGCAGGAGCCGGCGGCGCGGGGGTTGAGTTCGCGGCGGGGGGATCGGTTCCGGAATGTGGAGTTGCGGTCCGGGCACGGGAACGCGGCGTTCGTGGCCGGAGCCACCGCTTGGCTGGAAACGTCTGTGTACGAGCAGGTTCCGGCGGGGGATCATGCGGTGGTGTTGCTGCGCGTGCATCGGGTGAGCGCCAGCGCCGAATCGGAGCCGCTGGTGTTCCATCGGAGTGATTTCCGCGCACTTTCCGGGAAATCCACTGCCGCTCAATTGAATTCAGCCTGATCGGGACCGGCGACAGTGCGGGGCCGGATTCGTATCGTCGGTGTTCATGAGCACCCTGGCGGTTCCCGCGCAGTCGGCGGCGACCGAACACGATGACGGCGACCTGCCGGTCGTCCGTACCCGCCACCCGTGGCGGTGGGTCACGGGGGCGGTCGCGCTGGTGGTGGTCGCGCAGTTCGCGCACGGCCTGATCACCAATCCGGGCTGGGACTGGGGCACTTTCGCGCAGTATTTCACCGCGGCGTCGGTGTTGTCGGCGCTGAAGGTGACCCTGGAGCTGACCTTCTGGGGCACCCTGCTGGGGTTCTTCCTCGGGATCTGGCTGGCGGTCGGGCGCCTGTCGAAGAATCCGGTGCTGCGGGCCATCGCGTGGACCTATGTCTGGGCGTTCCGGTCGATTCCGCTGATCGTGCAGCTGTTGTTCTGGTTCAACCTGGCGTATCTGTACAAGACGCTGTCGCTGGGGATTCCGTTCGGGCCGGAGTTCGCGCGTTTCGAGACCAATGGCGTGATCAGCGGATTCAGTGCCGCCGTCATCGGGCTGGCGCTGCATCAGGCGGCGTATTCGGCGGAGATCATTCGCGCCGGGGTCATTTCGGTGGACGAGGGGCAGTGGGAGGCCGCGCGTTCGCTGGGCCTGCCGTGGCGGCGTCAGTTCTTCACCATCGTGGCCCCGCAGGCCATGCGGGGAATTCTGCCGAATGCCGCCAATGAGGTGATCAGCCTGTTCAAGGGCACCTCGATCGTCTCGGTCATGGCGATCGCCGAGCTCTTCTATCAGGTGCAGGTGGTCTACGGCCGCAATGGCCGCGTGGTGCCGCTGCTCATGGTGGCGACGGTTTGGTACATCCTGCTGACCACCGTGCTGAGCATCATTCAGTTCTATATCGAGCGGCACTACTCCAAGGGAAACCGATGAGTGAATTCGCCATCGAATTGCGGGGCATACGAAAGTCGTTCGGCAAGAACGAAGTCCTGTCCGGCATCGATCTGACCGTGCGCACCGGTGAGGTCACCGTCATTCTGGGCCCGTCGGGTTCGGGCAAGTCGACCTTGCTGCGCACCATCAACCACCTCGAGCAGGTGGACGGCGGCACCGTGCGGGTGGGCGGCGAACTGGTCGGCTATCGCCGCAAGGGCGACAAGCTCTACGAGCTGCACGAGCGCGAGATCCTGCGGCAGCGGGCGCGCATCGGATTCGTCTTCCAGAATTTCAATCTCTTTCCGCACCTGACGGTTCGGGAGAATGTGGCGCTCGCCCCGGTGGCCGCCCAGCGCCGCTCCAAGGCCGAGGTGAACACCGAGGCGCTGGAGCTGCTGGCGCGGGTCGGCCTGGCCGATAAGGCCGACGAGTATCCGAGCCGGCTGTCCGGCGGCCAGCAGCAGCGGGTGGCGATCGCCCGCGCGCTGGCGCTGCGGCCCGAGGTGGTGCTGTTCGACGAGCCCACCTCCGCGCTGGATCCCGAACTGGTCGGCGAGGTCCTCGACGTCATCAAGGATCTCGCGCGCGGCGGCTCGACGCTGGTGGTCGTCACCCACGAAATCGGTTTCGCCCGCGAGGTGGCCGACACCGTGGTGCTCATGGACGCCGGCCGCATCGTCGAACAGGGACCGCCCGCGCAAGTGCTCGACAACCCGTCGCATTCGCGCACCAAAGCCTTTCTCGCACACGTGCTCTGACGCACTCCACTAGGTAAAGGAACCGCTCATGTCTCTGGCGAGGAGCCGTCGCAGACGGATCACCGCACTGGCCGCTCTCACCGTTCTCGGATTGTTCGCGAGCGCGTGTGGCGGCAATGGCGACGGCGGTACCTCCGAGACCCGGAGCGTGAACGGGCTGAGCTATGACCTGTCCCCGGAACAGTCCGGGCGGATCCACAGCCCCAAGGTGGATTCGATCGCGGCGCTGGTTCCCCAGGCCATTCGCGATCGCGGCACGCTGGTGGTGACCGGCACCGCGGGTTCGACGCCGCCGCTGGGCTTCTACGCCACCGACGATCGCACGGTCGTCGGTTCGGAGGTCGACTTCGGCATTCTGATCGGCGACATCCTGGGCCTGAAGGTGGAACGCCGCAACGGCGACTTCGCCCAGAACTTCGTGAAGATCGATTCCGGCGAGGCGGACCTGATGGTCAGCAATGCCACGGTCACCGAGGAGCGCAAGGAGAAGTACGACTTCGCCACCTACCGCCTGGACAATATCGCCCTCGAGGTGCCCGGGAACGCGAACTGGACCTACCAGGACCGGAAGTCGCTGGCGGGCAAGAAGATCGGCGTCACGGCGGGCACCAATCAGGAACAGCTGCTGGTCGCCTGGAACGACCAGAACGCGGCCGAGGGCCTGCCCAAGCTGGAACTCGCCTACTACCAGCAGGCGTCGGATTACTACCTGGCGCTGTCGTCGAACCGGATCGACGGGTACGTGGGCCCGAACCCGTCGGCCCAGTACCACTCCGCGACGACCGGCAACAAGGTGCTGACCACCTGGTCCGGTGCCGGTGACGCGCTGCAGGCCGAGATCGCCGCGATGACCCGCAAGGACAACGGCCTGATCGGCGCGGTGCAGCAGGCCATCCAGTACGCCATCGACCACGGCACCTACAAGCAGGTCCTCGACCGCTGGGGCCTGAGCGGCGAGTCCGTGTCGCAGTCGCGCATCAATCCGCCCGGGCTGCCCAAGAAGAAGAAGGGATGAGCGTGTCGCACAGCGTATTCCACGTCGCACAGCACGATCCGCTGGCCGCGCCGCTGCTGGCGGAGCTGGCCATCGAGTACAGCAGCCGTTACGGCCGTACCCCGGGTGAGGTGCACGCGGATCTG
This sequence comes from Nocardia sp. JMUB6875, assembly GCF_041154655.1. NCBI lineage: Bacteria > Bacillati > Actinomycetota > Actinomycetes > Mycobacteriales > Nocardiaceae > Nocardia > Nocardia sp. JMUB6875. Next base: position 28,340 of record NZ_BAAFGR010000028.1, on the reverse strand, counting down.
ATCGGGTATTCGGCGAGCCATTTCGCGCCGCCGGACGGTGACCTGCTGGTCGTGGTGGAGGACGGAGAACCGGTGGCGGGCGGCGCCTTCCAGCGCTTCGACTCGGAAATCGGCTACACCGCGCTGCCACGGAACATCGTCAAGGAGGTCGGCCACGTGCATCCGTTCGGGAAGCTGGTCACCGAGGCGGTTCCGGCATGAAATTCCTGCTTCTGACGCTCATTACGCACACGCCCGATCCGGTCACCGGCACCACCGAGTCGCCGCGCCAGCGCCTGCGCCGGGTGGTCGACAGCGCCAAGCTGGCCGAGGAGCTCGGCTATGACGGTTTCGCGGTGGGGGAGCGGCACGAGGATCCGTTCATCTCCGCGGCCCCGCCGGTGGTGCTCAGCCATATCGCCGCCGTCACTTCGCGGCTGGCGTTGTTCACCGGTGTCACCACCTTGAGCCTGCTGGATCCGGTGCGCGCCTTCGAGGACTACTCGACGCTGGACAATCTCTCCGACGGCCGTCTCGAACTGATCATCGGCAAGGGCAATGGCGCGGCGCAGGCCAAGCTCTTCCACGTCACCACCGATGACCAGTGGGACCGCAATCGTGAAGGCTACGAACTGTTCCGCAAGCTGTGGGACAGCGACAGCGTCACCTGGGAGGGCCGGTTCCGGCCGTCGCTGACCGAGGCCAAGGCGCTGCCCCGGCCGCTGCAGCCGCGGCTGCGCATCTGGCACGGCAGCGCCACCAGCCGCGAGTCCGCGGATTACGCGGCACAGCACGGGGATCCGCTGTTCTCGGCGAATGTCACCTATCCCATCGATTCGTACGCCGAACTCATCGACCACTACCGGGAGCGCTGGGCCGAGTACGGTCACGATCCGGCGCAGGCGCTGGTGGGCGCGGGCACGGCGGGCTTCCTGGTGACCCGCACCTCGCAGGAGGCGTTGGACCTGTACCGCCCGATCTTCGAGGCCCGTCAGGCCGTGGCGCGAAAGTTCAACGTGCCCATCGTCTTCGAGTCCGTCGAGGACTTCGCCGCACGGTCCTCGGCCCTCATCGGCAGCCCGGAGCAGGTGCTGGACAAGGTGAGCCGCTACCACGAGCGATTCGGCCACGAGGTGGTCCACCTGAGCGCCGACGCCGACGGCCGCACCCAGGCCCAGCACTACGACAGCCTGGAGCTCTTCCAGGCCGAGGTCGCGCCCGAACTGCGCCGCCGCATTCCGAGCCGTCCGCTCGGAGCCGATCGCTACGACTTCGGAGATCCCCAATGAAGCGCACAGTCGCAATAACCGGCGCGGTCGCCGCCGCCTTCACCCTGGCCGCCTGCGGTGGCGGTGGTGACAATGGCGGCGGCAATGGCGAGCCCGCCGGTCCGCCCCAGGCGGGCGGCACCCTGCGCTACGGCCTGTCGGTAGCCCCGACCTGCTCGGATCCGGCACAGTCCTCCACGAACCAGACCATCTACGTGACCCGGCAGATCGTGGACTCGCTCGTCGACCAGGATCCGGAGACCGGACAGCTGAAGCCGTGGCTGGCCGACACCTGGACGGTCTCCCCGGACGCCAAGTCCTTCACCTTCCACCTGAAGGACGGCATCACCTTCAGCGACGGCACCCCGCTGACCGCGGACTCGGTGCGCAAGAACCTGGACTCCATCGTCGCCCTCGGCGGCGCCAAGGCCCCGCTGGGCGCGAGCTACCTGGCCGGATACGCGGGCAGCACGGTGCTGGACCCGCATACGGTGCGGGTGGACTTCTCCGGTCCGAACGCCCAGTTCCTGCAGGCGACCTCGACGCCGCAGCTGGGCATCCAGTCCGATGCCACGGTCGCGAAATCGGCCGACGAGCGCTGCCTCGGCACGAATATCGGCAGCGGCCCGTTCACCTACGCCGAATGGAAGCAGAACGCCTCCGCAACGCTGGTCAAGCGTTCCGGATACAGCTGGGGCTCCGCGGTTTTCGCGAGCCAGGGCGAGGCCAACCTGGACAAGATCGTGTTCACCGTGGTCCCCGAATCGGGTGTGCGCACCGGCAGCCTGTCCTCCGGCCAGCTCGACGCGATCAGTGACGCGCTGCCGCAGGACATCCCGCAGATCGAGTCCGGCGGCGGCCGCGTCCAGTTCACCGCCAATCCCGGTGTCCCGTTCGGCCTGCAGGTCAATGTGACCCGCGGCCCGCTGCGCGACCCGGCCGTGCGGGCCGCGCTGGTGCCCGCGATCAACCGCAAGGAACTCGTGGACACCGTGCTCGGTCCGCAGTTCAAGGTCGCCACCAGCGTTCTCGCCTCCAAAACGCCCGGCTACACCGATCTTTCGAGCCGGGTGACCTACGACCCGGACGCCGCCAAGAAGCTGCTCGACCAGGCGGGCTGGGTGCCCGGCCCGGACGGCATCCGGGTCAAGGACGGCCAGCGGCTGAGCGCGAGCGTCATCTTCGCGCCGGTGTTCGCGGGCAATCAGGCCATTCTCGAACTGACCCAGCAGCAGCTGAAGGCGGTCGGCTTCGATCTGCGCCTGGAGCCGCTGTCGGTGGCGGAATCGAATGTGCGCCAGAACAACAAGGACTTCGACTTCGACTACTACAACTCGACCCGCGCCGACGGCGACATCCTGCGCACCACCTTCGCGGTGAACCAGCGCAACCTGAACGCGCGCGGCGGGCCCGCCGAACCCCTGGACACCCTGCTCTCCCAGCAGCTCGCGGCCACCGATCCGGCGGCCCGCGCCAAGATCATCGGCGAGGCCCAGACCGCGGTGCTCGACCAGGGCCTGTGGATCCCGACCATCGAACTGTCGCAGGCCATCGGCGTCGGAAAGAACGTGGGCGGGGTGAAGTTCGAGGCCTCGGCCCGGCTCCAATTCCATGACACCTGGCTGAAGCGGTAATCCCATGGGCCGCTACGTGATCGGACGGGTGCTGCAGGCGGTGGGCGTGCTGTGGGCGGCGTTCTCGCTGTCGTTCGTGGTGCTCTACCTGCTGCCCGGCGACCCGGTGGACATGGCCGCCAACGCCGCCACCGGCACCCCCGTGGACGCGGCGGCCATTGCCGAGATGCGGGCCAGATACGGCCTGGATCAACCGCTCTGGGCGCAGTACTGGACGGCGCTCACCCACGCGGTGCGCGGCGATCTGGGCCATTCGATCTTCAGCGGCCAGACCGTCACCGGTGCGCTCGCCGACGCGCTGCCCTCCACCCTGGTGCTGGCCGGCTCCGGCCTGCTGCTGGCGGTGCTGGGCGGCACGGCGCTCGCGCTCGCCGCCGCCTACACCGAGCGGCCGTGGCTGCGCGGACTGCTGATCGCGCTGCCGCCGGTGGGGGCGTCCATGCCCGCCTTCTGGGTGGGATTGCTGCTGCTGCAGCTGTTCTCGTTCCGGCTGCGGCTGGTGCCGGCCATCGGCGGCACCGGATTCACCGGCACCATCCTGCCCGCGATCACCCTGGCCATTCCGGTCGGCGCGGTCATCGCCCAGGTGCTCTACAGCAGCCTGGTCACCACCTGGCGGCAGCCGTTCGCGGAGGTCGCCTTCGCCAAGGGCGCCTCGCGCTGGTGGGTGCAGCTGCGCCATGTGCTGCGCCCCGCCGCGACCCCGGCGCTGACGGTGGCCGGACTGTGGGTGGGCCAGGTGCTGGCGGGCTCGGTGGTCACCGAGACCGTCTACTCCCGGCCCGGACTCGGTCGGCTCACTCAGGAATCGGTGCTGCACCAGGACATTCCGGTGGTGCAGGGCGTCGTCGTCTTCGCCGCGCTGGTCTTCGTCACCGTCAACCTGCTCATCGATCTCGCCTACCCACTCTTGGATCCCCGTGTGGTGCACCGGGATTCGCGGAAGGAGCGCGCTCATGCCTGACGGCCTGCCCCGCCACCTGATCCGGAACCTGCGCGAGCGGCTCCGCGTCCCGTCCGGCCCGCGCTCCCAGCTGCGGGTCATCACCCTGACCCACCCGATGCTCGATCCCGGCTTCGCCTACTGGCCCGCCGACGACGAAGCCTCCGATGTCTGACACCGCGATCCTGGTTCGCGAACCCGATCGGGCACAGCGATTTTCGGTGCGCGACCGGTTCTCCGTGCGCGAGGCGGCGGCCTGGGCTCGCGGACGTGTCGGCTTGATCATCGCCGGAGCCGTCGTGCTGCTGGTGCTGGCCTGGGCCGTCGCGCCATCGCTCTTCGCCGGTCGCGACCCGCTGCGCGGCGTCCCGGCGCAGAAGCTGCGGGGCCCCGGTGCCGAGCACTGGTTCGGAACCGACAACCTCGGCCGGGACCTGTACACGCGCGTGGTGCACGGTACCGGTCTGTCGTTGAGCGCCACCGTCTTCGCCGTGCTGCTCGGGCTGGTCGTGGGCTCGCTGCTGGGACTGGTGTCGGGCGCGGCGGGCGGCGTGGTGGACACCGCGCTGATGCGGGTGGTGGATGTGCTGCTGTCCATCCCGGACCTGGTGGTCGCGCTCGCCATGATCACCGTGCTCGGCCTCGGTACCCGCAATGTGTCCATCGCCGTGGGTGTTTCGCTGATCGCCCGTTTCGCGCGGGTGATGCGCGGCGAGGTGCTGCGGGTGCGGCGCGCGCCCTATGTCGAGGCGGCCTTCGCCTCGGGCGTGCGCTGGCACACGGTGCTCTTCCGCCACGTCCTGCGCAATGCGTACGTGCCGGTGGCGGCGCTGGCGGCCGTCGACTTCGGTGTCGCGGTGCTGTTCGTGGCGACCCTGAGCTTCCTCGGCTACGGGGCGGTGCCGCCGACACCGGAATGGGGCTCGCTGGTCTCCGACGGCCGCGGCTTCCTGGCCACCGCCTGGTGGATGACCACGCTGCCGGGTCTGGTCATCGTCGTCCTGGTGCTGTCCACCCAGCGCATCGCGCGCGCCCTCCAGAAGGACGGGGTCCGATGACCGATCACCTGCTGAGCATTGAGGGGTTGCAGGTCGAATACCTGGGCAGCACCGGCACGACCGCCGCGGTTCAGGGTGTCTCGCTGACCGTCGAACGCGGCGAGACCGTGGCGCTGGTGGGCGAATCCGGTTCGGGCAAGTCCACTCTCGCGCATGCGGTGCTCGGGCTGCTCAATGGCGGCCGGATCACGGCGGGGGAGATCACCTTCGCCGGGGAGCGGATCGAGCACGCCGCGCGCCGGACCCTGCAGCGGATTCGCGGGGCGCGCATCGGACTGGTGCCGCAGGATCCGGGCACCTCGCTGAATCCGGTGCTGCGCATCGGCGATCAGGTGGCCGAGGTGCTGCGCATTCACGGCCGCGCCGACCGCCGCACGGCGCGGCTCGAGGCCGTCCGGATTCTGGAGCAGGCCGGGCTGGACCGCCCGGAGTTGCGGGCGCGGCAGTATCCCCAGGATCTGTCCGGCGGTCAGCGGCAGCGGGTGCTCATCGGGATCGCCCTGGCCTGCGGGCCGGAGCTGGTCATCGCCGATGAGCCGACCAGTGCGCTGGACGTCACCGTGCAGCGCCGCATTCTCGACCATCTGGCCCGGAGGACCGCGGAATCGGGGACGGCGGTGCTGCTCATCACCCACGACCTGGCGGTGGCGGCCGAGCGCGCGGACCGGATCGCGGTCATGCAGAACGGTGTGATCGTCGAAACCGGCACCGCGGCAGAGGTGCTCGGCAATCCGCAGCACGAATACACCAAACGCCTGATCGCCGCTGCTCCGAGCCTGGACCACCAGGAGCGGCCGCGGCCCGTCCGCGAGCACACGACCCCGTTGCTCTCGGCCACCGGACTCCGGAAGTCCTTCCGGGTCGCCAGGGATTTCACCGTCACCGCCGTGGACGATGTCTCGCTCAAGGTCCATCGTGGCGAAACCCTCGCCGTGGTGGGCGAATCCGGGTCCGGCAAGTCGACGACCGCCCGCATCCTCGCCCGTCTGGCCGAACCCGATTCGGGCACGGTGACTTTCGACGGCCAGGACATCACCGGACTGCGCGGCTCCGGACTGCGGGCCCTGCGTCGCCGGATCCAGGTCGTCTACCAGAACCCGTACGTCTCGCTGAACCCCAAGCTGACCATCGGCAAGATCGTCGCGGAACCCTTGCAGGCGTTCGGAATCGGTGATCGCCGATCTCGGCGGGTGACCGCCGGTGAGCTGCTGGAGCAGGTCGCACTGCCGCCCGCCTACCTCGATCGCCGCCCCGCCGAACTCTCCGGCGGTCAGCGGCAGCGCGTCGCCATCGCCCGCGCCCTGGCCCTGCGCCCGGAGCTCCTGGTCCTCGACGAACCGGTGTCGGCGCTGGACGTCTCGGTCCAGGCCCAGATCCTGGACCTGCTCGAACACCTGCAGGCCGAACTGGACCTGGCCTACCTGTTCATCTCCCACGATCTGGCGGTGGTCCGCCGCCTGGCCGATCGAGTCGCCGTCATGCGGCAGGGCTGTGTGGTCGAAACAGCGTCCACCGCAGAGCTTTTCGGTAATCCGCAGAACGACTACACCCGCGAGCTGCTCGCCGCGGTACCCCGGGCGGCCACGCCCGACCCCTCCCTCCCGCTCGAAAGGACAGCCTGATGCCGCATCCCTCTCCGCTGGTGCTGGGCCTGGAACTGTCCGGCACGGGCGCACATCCGGCCTCCTGGCGGCGTGCCGATTCCCGCGCCGAGGAACTCTTCGACGCTCGCTACTGGGTCGAGGCCCTGCGCCTCGCGGAGGACGCGGGAATCGATCTCGCCTTCCTGCCCGATGCCTTCACCCTGCAATCGGCCGGTGCGCTCGGCCGCTTGGACGCGGTGGCGGTGGCCGCGCGGGCCGCCGCCGAGACCCGCCGCATCGGCCTGGTCCCGCAGGCCTCGGTCACCCACACCGAGCCCTTCCACCTCTCCAAGGCCATTGCCAGCCTGGACTTCGCCAGCGCGGGCCGGGCGGGCTGGGAGGTCACCGTCTCGGCCGGGGAATCGGCCCTGTTCGGCCGGAAACCCGAGCAGGACGATCGATCCCGCTGGCACGAGGCCGACGAGGCGGTGGAGGTGGTGACCCGGCTGTGGGACAGCTGGGAGGACGACGCCGAGATCCGCGACCGGGCGACCGGCCGCTTCATCGACCGCGACAAGTTGCACTACATCGATTTCGCCGGTGAGCACTTTTCGGTGAAGGGACCCTCGATCACGCCGCGCCCGCCGCAGGGGCAACCGCTGGTCGCGGTGCGCGCCACCGACCCGCACTCGGCCCGCGTGGCCGTGCACCGCGCCGATCTGATCCGCATCACCGCAAAGGATCTCGCGTCCGCCGCCGCTGTCCGCACCGAATTTCGCGCCGCCATCGCGGCGGCCGGGCGCGATCCGGACCGAGTCTCGGTGCTGCTCGACCTCGACATCCACCTGGCCGGAACGGTGGACGCGGCCGCCGCCGAGGTGGCCCAGCTCGAGGACTGGATCGCGACACCCGCCCCGGCCACGGTCTTCCACATCGGCACCCCCGCCGAACTGCGCGACATCCTGCACCGCGTCGAAGTCGACGGCGCCGCGGACGGTGTGGTGCTGCGTCCGCTGGCCCTGGCCGCCGCGCTGCGGCAGCTGCCCGCCCTCACCCCGACCCTGCGTGCGCGGCTGGGCCTGCCGCGACCGGTCAGCCGCTACGCCGACGCCTAGGAGGCACCATGCCGGATCATCGGATACGCAAGCAGATTCACCTGGCCGCCCACTTCCCGGGCGTCAACCACCACACGGTGTGGACCGACCCGGAGTCGGGCAGCCAGATCGACTTCGACTCATTCGTGCACCTGGCGCGCACCGCCGAGCGCGGACTGTTCGACTTCTTCTTCCTGGCCGAGGGCCTGCGGCTGCGCGAACACCGCGGCCGCATCCACGACCTGGACGTGGTCGGCCGCCCGGACACCTTCACCGTGCTCAACGCGCTGGCCGCGGTCACCACCCGGCTCGGGCTCGCGGGCACCATCAACACGACCTTCAACGAACCCTTCGAGCTGGCAAAGCAATTCGGGACGCTGGACCATCTCTCGGGTGGTCGCGCGGCCTGGAACGCGGTGACCTCCTCCGACGCCTTCACCGGCGAGAACTTCCGGCGCGGCGGCTATCTCGAGCACGCCAAGCGCTACACCCGCGCCCGGGAGGTGGTCGACGCCACCCGCGCGCTGTGGGACAGCTGGCCCGCGGACGCGGTCGTGATCGACCGGGAGCGCGGGATTTTCGCGCGGCCGGTGCCGGAGGTCCGGTTCACCAGCGACCAGTTCGAGCTCGACGGCCGGTTCGTGCTGCCGCGCAGCCCGCAGGGCTATCCGGTGCAGATCCAGGCCGGCGATTCCGACGAGGGCCGCGAATTCGCCGCCGCCACGGCCGATGTCATCTTCAGCGCGCACGGCGAACTCGAGGACGGACGGCGGTTCTACCGGGACGTGAAGGACCGGCTCGCCAAATACGGGCGCGCCCGTGACGATCTGAAGATCCTGCCCGCCGCCGGGTTCGTGCTCGGCGACACGGCGGACGAGGCCGCCGAGCGCGCCCGCCACATCCGCCGCCAGCAGGTGACGCCGCAGACCGCCATCGCCTTCCTGGAACAGGTTTGGGGCCAGGACCTTTCGGCCTATGACCCGGACGGTCCGCTGCCGGATATCGATCCGGCCGAGGACGTGAACATCACGCGCGGCCGGGTCCGCCACGCCAAGGATCTGCGCGCCATCGCCGACGCCTGGCGCGCCAAGGCGGCCGCCGAGAACCTGTCCATCCGCGAGCTCATCATCGCGACCACCGCCCGCCAGCAGTTCGTGGGCACGCCCGCGCAGGTGGCCGCCGAGATCGACCACTACGTCCAGTCCGATGCCGCCGACGGTTTCGTCCTGGTCCCGCATCTCACCCCCGGCGGCCTCGACGAATTCGTCGACCGGGTCGTCCCGGAACTGCAGGCGCTGGGCAGTTTCCGCACCGAGTACACCGGCTCGACCCTGCGTGACCATCTGAATCTGCGCCACCCCCATCACAGCACCGAAGGAGTACGCGCCTCATGACCGCAGCCACCACCGAATTCGACCAGCAGTGGGCCACCTTCCGCGCCGAACGCGCGGCCTGGGCGCGGCAACCGCTGGGCTGGCTGAGCCTGACCGGGCTGCACTGGCTCGGGGAGCAGGAGGAGACCGTCGAGGGCATTCCCGGCCGCTGGCGCGCCGACGCCGAGAACGTCTATGTCACGGTCGAATCCGATGACGCCGAGCCGCTGCGCCTGGACGGCGAGGTGCTCACCGGGTCGGCCGTGCTGACCCCGGGCGAGGGCGCGCCGGGCCTCGAGGTCCGCACCGGCGAGCGGGTCATCGAGGTGATTCGCCGGACCGGCCAGTTCGCGCTGCGCGTGCACGATCCCGAGTCCGCCACCCTGCTGTCCTTCACCGAGATCCCGGCCTACGAGCCGAATCCGTCCTGGACCGTGACCGGCCGGTTCGAGCCCTACGCCGAGGCGCGCACCGTGACCACGGGCGCGGTGGTCGAGGGACTCGAGCACCATCACAATGCCGCCGGCACAGTCGCTTTCGAGCTCGACGGCGAGGCGCGGCGGCTGATCGTCTTCGGCAGCCCGGCCCTGGGCCTGCATGTCCTGTTCACCGACGTGACCAGCGGTGTCACCACCTACGGCGGCGCACGGCGGCTGGATCTGTCCACGCCCGCCGCGGACGGCACCGTGGTGCTCGACTTCAATCGCGCGGTCAACCTGCCGTGCGCGTTCACCGACTACGCCACCTGCCCTGTCGCCCCGCCGGAGAACCGACTCAGCATCGCCGTCACGGCGGGCGAACAGGATCCGCGGAAGGAGCACTCGGCATGACCATCCCACTCTCGGTGCTGGATCTCGCACCGATCAGCGCGGGCTCGACGCCGCAGCAGGCGCTGCGCAACAGTATCGATCTGGCCCGGCAGTCCGAACGGCTCGGCTATCACCGGTTCTGGGTCGCCGAACACCATTTCGTGCGGACCGCCAGCGCCGCGCCCACCACGCTGATCGGATTGATCGCGGCCGCGACCGAATCCATTCGCGTCGGTTCGGCGGCCGTGCAGCTGGGCCACCACACCTCGATCTCGGTGGTGGAGGCCTTCGGCACCATCGACGCCCTGTACCCGGGCCGCCTCGACCTCGGGCTGGGGCGCTCCGGTCACCGCGGCGAGCAGGTGCGGTCGGCGGGCGTGCCGCCGGTGCCCGCGCCCGACCGCCCCACCGAGGTGCGCGACGGCGTGGTGATCCCGCCGCCGTTCTACCCCGGCCAGCTGCTCGACTTCTCCAGGGTGCGAGCGGGTTTGGGCGCCCTGCACCTGCCGGGCGCGCAGCCGCTGCCCTACACCGACCAGGTCGAGGACATCCTGGCGCTGCTCGACGGCAGCTACGTCTCACCCGAGGGCGTGGACCTGCACGCGGTGCCGGGTGAGGGCGCGGACATCCAGCCGTGGCTCTTCGGCAGCAGCGGCGGCGAAAGCGCCCAGCTGGCAGGACGATTGGGGCTGCCGTTCGCGGCGAACTATCACGTGTCGCCGGGCACCATCGTCGAGACCGTGGAGGCGTACCGGGCGGCGTTCCGTCCGTCCGCGCGCTTCCCGCGGCCGTACCTGGTGGTGTCCGCCGATGTGGTGGTCGCCGAGGACGACGCCACCGCACAGCATCTGGCCTCCACCTACGGCCACTGGGTGTACAGCATTCGCAGTGGCGCGGGCGCGGCCGAATACCTCGACCCCGATACCGCGCCGCCGCTGTCCGATCAGCAGCGCCGCCTGGTCGATGATCGGGTCACCACCCAGTTCGTCGGCTCCCCGGGCACGGTCGCCGAGCGCCTGGACGCCCTGCGCAAGCTGACCGGCGCGGACGAAATCCTGGTCACCAGCGTCACTTTCGACCACGGCGACCGCGTGAACTCACACCGCCTGCTGGCTCGCGAGTGGGGGCTCTCCCCGCAGGTGCGCGCCGCCTGAGACCCCCGACCGCCCGCCAGGAAGGGGACTCCGGGCCGGGCGGCGGGACCCCCGCACCGCGCGCAAGGGCCTCGCGCGCGTGCGGGACTCGAGGTCGGGCCGGGCCGTGGACCGCCCGGCCCGACCTCTCGTAAACCCAAGAGCCACAAAGAATCCCCGCCGGACGCATCCGGCGGGGATTCTTTTCGTACGTCCGCGGCTAGCGCGACCGCGTGGCCCGGCGCATGGCCGAGAGCGGATCGGCGTAGAACACGCTCACCGAGGTGACCGCCGCCGCGAATTCCTGCACCCGGCCGCCGAATCGGCTGATCCGCAGGTCTGCCGCGGGCAGCGTGGTCGATTCCGCGAAGGCCTTGGCCACCCGCTCCATGCCGGGCCGCCAGCCGGTGAAGGCCTGCCCGCCCAGCACCACCCGGTCCGGGTTGAACATGTCGCGCACCAGCGCCGCGGTGCGGCCCAGGATCTCGGCCCGCTCGATGAGCAGGTCGCGGGCGGCGGTGTTGCCCGAGTCGGCGGCGCGGTACAGGTCGGTCACGGCCGGGCGGCGCGGGGCCTCCGGCTTGGGCAGCACGCCCTTGCGCACGGCGCGCTCCAGCAGGGCGCGCTCACCGATGGCGGCCTCCAAGCAGCCGCGCCGGCCGCAGGTGCAATCCACATCCGAGCCGGTCGGCAGGTGCGCGATCGAACCCGGGCCATTGGTGGGCGTGTGCACCCGATCGTGCAGAGTCACTGCCACACCGGCGGTTTCGCGGGCGTAGACGAACAGGCTGCTGCCCGGCCGGGCCTCCTCGGCCGGATCGCGCGGTGCGAGCAGCAGTTCCGCCGCCGCCATCGCCTCGACATGCGCCGACACCGAGACCGGCAGATCCAGCACGCTGCTGAAGACCGCCGCCACCGGCGCGGCCTGCCAGCCCAGCCGGGGATGGTCGACCACGCCCGCGGCGGGATCGACCCGGCCCGCCAGCGCCACACCGGTCCACAGCGGCTTGCGCCGCGGCAGCCGGTCCAGGAACGCCTTGGCGCTGCGGGCCACTATGGTCAGCGCCGCGTCCTGAGTCGTTTGGGGAGTGGCGATTTCGAGTCCGCCCAGAATGCGGCCGGACAGGTCGGCGGCCACGATGCGGGTGACGGTGAAGCCGATGTGCACACCCAGCGTCACGTACGAGTCGGTGTCGACCTCGAACGGCACGCGCGGGCGGCCCACCGCGCCGGACGCGGTCAGATCGGCGCGCTCGCGCAGCAGCCCGGCCGAAAGCAGCGCGGACACTTGGCGATTCACGGTGGCGATGCTCAGGCCGGTGGCCTGGGCGGCGACATCGCGGAAGATCGGGCCGCGGGTGGCGGCGCGGAGGACCGCGGCCGCCGGGTTGTCGGTGATGCGCAGTTCCGGTGGGACCGCCGGGCGGGCCGGAGCCAACCGCGCGGTGGCGGTGGAAACGGCGTTATGGGGACGTTCGAGCGTGGGGCTGGACACTGTGGGAATCCTTGCTGCGGTCCCGCCTGGCACAGGGGGGACGAATGCCTACATGGAGGTATCGGCTGTGCAGCGAGGAACCCGGATTCGCGGGAGCGGTGACGCTCGGACGATCGGGCTCAGAACTCGGCTGCGGGACGGCAGGGACAACACAGTTCCCGTTGCCGCGGCAGCCGAACGCCCAGCGCGACGGTCACATAGGTGACCCGCGGCGCGGAGAGAGGGCGATTGGCAGACATGGGATCAAAGTATCATTCCGATCACGGTGAACGGAAGCCGTAGCGGCTTTCGGCCCTGCTCCACGCATTCCGATCACCCTGATTTCAAGCCCGTCCGAAGCGCCCGGGGTGGCGCAATATCCGTGTTCGCCGACATTTCGGCAGGCCACGCGAGAGCCGTGGCGGCGTAATTCCGCACCGCCTCCCGGGCCCCCGCCGTGAGCGCCTGGCCCGCACCGCTTTCCGCCGCTACTCTTCCTGAAACCCCAGGTCAAAGGCGTGGAAAGGAGTCGAGGTGTCGCCGGAACCGGTACCGCTGCGCGCCCCCGAACGCCGGGCCGATCGCGCCCGCCAGGTCGCCGATGTGCTGCGTCAGCAGATCCACACGGGCGCCTTCGATCGGGCGCTGCCGTCGGAGTCCGCGCTCGCCGCGGAGTTCAGCGTGTCGCGCAACACAGTTCGCGACGCGCTGGCGCTGTTGAAGGATGAGGGGCTGATCGAACGGGCCCCGAAGGTCGGCACCCACGTCGCCCAGCGCAAGTACGACCACGGCCTCGACGCCCTGCTCGGACTGAGGGAGACGCTGCGCGGTCACGGCGAGGTCCGCAACGAGGTGCGCGCCGCCCGCCGCCTCACCCCGCCGCCCGCCGTCGCGCGCAAGCTGCGGCTCGAACCCGGCGAGCAGGCCGTCTATATAGAGCGACTCCGTTACCTGGGTGACCTGCCGCTGAGCCTGGACCTCACCTACCTGGTCCCGGACATCGGCGCGGAGGTGATGGCCCGCGACCTCGAGACCAATGACGTCTTCGCGCTCATCGAGCAGCTCGGCGGCGGCCCGCTCGGCTCCGCCGACCTCGCGCTCGAGGCCATCACCGCCGACGCCCACTCCGCCATGACCCTGCAGATGCCCGAGGGCGGCGCCCTGCTGCTGCTCGAGCGGCTCACCAGACTCGGGGACGGCCGCCCGGTCGACCTGGAATACATCCGCATGCGCGGGGACCGGATCACCATGCGCGGCAGCCTGATCCGGCCGCCCGAGCGCGCACCCGGCCCCGACGCGGGCACCGACTGGAGGTTGACGTAGATGGCCATGGTCGAACAGCGGGCCGATGTCCCGGTGACCATCGACGAATCGCTGTGCATCCAGGGCTGCACGCTGTGCGTGGAGATCTGCCCGCTGGATTCGCTGGCGATCAATCCGGACAACGGCAAGGCGTACATGCACGTCGACGAGTGCTGGTACTGCGGCCCGTGCGCCGCGCGCTGTCCCACCGGCGCGGTCACCGTCAATATGCCCTACCTGCTGCGTTGAGGAAAACCCATGAAGCTCTACCCCGCCCGCCTGGCCACCGCGGCCATTGCCGCCACCCTCGCCCTGACCGCCTCCGGCTGCTCGCTGGAGAGCACCGGCGGCGGTGACACCGTCAAGGTCGTCATCGGCTACCAGTCCAAGACCATCAATACCGTCACCGCCGGAACCCTGTTGAAGGCCAGGGGTTTCCTGGAGCAGCGCCTGAACGCACTGGGCGGCAAGAAGTATCAGGTCGAGTGGCAGGACTACGACACCGGTGCGCCCATCACCGCGCAGATGGTGGCCGAGAAGATCGACATCGGCTCGATGGGCGATTACCCGCTGCTCATCAACGGCTCCCGCACCCAGGCCAATGAGCGGTCCAAGACCGAGCTGGTCTCCGTTACCGGCTACAACCCCAAGGGTGCGCTGAACATGGTGGTGGTCGCGCCCGATTCCAAGGCGCAGACCATCAACGACCTTGCCGGGCAGAAGATCTCGGCCAGCGTCGGCTCCGCCGGGCACGGCACGCTCGTGCAGGCGCTGAGCCGGGCGGGCATCGATCCCAAGTCCGGGGTCGAGGTGCTCAACCAGCAGCCCCAGATCGGTTCCTCCGCACTGGAATCCGGTCAGGTGGCGGCACTGTCGCAGTTCGTGGCCTGGCCCGGGCTGCTGGTCTTCCAGAACAAGGCCAAGCTGCTCTACGACGGCGCGGAACTGAACGTGCCGACCTTCCACGGCGTGGTGGCCCGCCGCGACTACGCGGGGCAGCACCCGGAGGTGCTCGACGCCTTCCTGCAGGCCCAGCTCGACGCCACCGACTTCATCCACCAGCATCCCCTGGAAGCGGCGCAGGTGGTCGCCGACAGCGCCGGGCTGGCGCCGGAGGTCGTGTACCTCTACAACGGGCCCGGCGGCACCTCCTTCGACACCACGCTGAAGCCCTCGCTCATCAGCGCGCTCAAAGGCGATGTGTCATACCTGAAGTCGATCGGCGACTTCGCCGAACTTGATATCGACAAGTTCGTCGACCCGGCCGCCCTGAAGAAGGTGTATCAGGAACGCGGGCTGAACTACGACGCCGAACTCGCGAACACCGCCAACCCGCTACCGGGCACCGGCGGTGAACTGTGGCTCGCCGGACAGAACACCACGCAGCCGACGGCCGACGCCACCGCGCTGCTGGCCGCCGTCAAACAGGCTCGGGCTCAGGGCAAGACGGTCCGCACCGCCTACATCGCCGACGCCGAACTCGGCACCCGCTGGTTCGCCGACAAGGCGCTGTGGGTCCGTGACGGTGACACCTATCTGCCCTTCACCACCGCGGCGGCCGCCCAGCGCTACCTGGCCAAACACCCGTCAGGCGTGAGCATTTCGTTCGAGCAGGCCGTCAACGAGGTCCGGGTATGAGTGCCGCGGCCGTGGCGCTGGAGGCGGCGGTCCCGGCCGCCGTCCCGGTAGAGCCGCGCGCACACCGATCGCGGGGCGGCCGCGCGCTGTGGCGGTCTCGTACCGTTCGGCTGCTGTCGGTGCTGGCGGCCGTGGGCGTCTGGGAATTCCTGACCGCCAACCATATTCGGCTCTGGGTGCGGTTCGACACGCTGCCGACCGTCACCCAGATCGTGCGGGCGTTCCGGCATCAGCTCGGCACCGACACCTACTATCTCGACCTCGGGCAATCGCTCATCCGGATCCTCACCGGATTCGGGCTGGCGGCGCTGCTGGGCGTGGCCAGCGGTGTGGCACTGGGGCGTTCGCGCTGGTTCGCCGATATCGTGGGCCCGCTCACCGAGCTGGCCCGGCCGATTCCGGCCATCGCCATCGTGCCGGTCGCCATTCTGCTGTTCCCGGACGACGAGGCCGGAATCGTGTTCATCACCTTCCTGGCCGCGTATTTCCCGATCATGGTCGCCACCCGGCACGCGGTGCGGGCGCTGCCGACCATCTGGGAGGAATCGGTGCGCACCCAGGGCGGCACGCGCTGGGACGTGCTGTGGCGGGTCGTGCTGCCGGGCAGCCTGCCCGGCGTCTTCGGCGGGCTCTCGACCGGGATCGGTGTGGCCTGGATCTGCGTGGTGTCGGCCGAGATGATCTCGGGGCGGCTGGGTGTCGGTTATCGGACCTGGCAGGCGTACACGATCGTCGACTATCCGGGCGTATTCGTCGGGATCATCACCATCGGCGTGCTCGGCTACGGCACCTCGGCCGCCGTCGAACTGATCGGGCGGCGGGTCACGCACTGGCTGCCCCGGGGTGAGGAGACCGTGAAATGAGCACGGCCGGAATCGATCTGACCCTGGATCGGGTCGGGCTCTCGTACACGGGCGCGCCGGTGATCGCCGACCTGTCGCTGACGGTGCGGCCCGGCGAGATCCTGATCCTCACCGGGCCCTCGGGCTGCGGGAAGTCCACCGTGCTGCGCGCCCTGGCCGGGCTGCTGCGGCCGGATTCGGGGCGGGTCCTGGCCGACGGCATCCCGGTCACGGGCACCGACCGAGACCGCGCCGTCGTCTTCCAGGACAACGCGCTGCTGCCGTGGAAGACGGTGCGGGCCAATATCGAACTGGCGCTGAAGCTTCGGGGTGAGCCACGCGCCGGACGGCGAGCGCTGGCCGACCGCTGGATCGCCGAGATCGGGCTCACCGGCTTCGCCGACTTCCTGCCCAAATCGCTGTCCGGCGGCATGCGCCAGCGCGTGCAGCTGGCCCGCGGGCTGGCGGGCGCGCCGCGCGCGGTCATGATGGACGAACCCTTCGGCGCACTCGACGCTCAGACCCGGAACACCATGCAGCGCTTGCTCATCGACACCTGGCGGGCGCACCCGACCACCGTCGTCTTCGTCACCCACGACGTGGACGAGGCGCTGCTGATCGGCGACCGGATCGCCGTGCTCGGCCGCGCGGGAGCGCCGCTGCGCGCCCTGCTCGAGGTTCCCCGGCCGCGCGAATCCGGCGTCGACCGCTCCGCCCTGCGCACCGAAATCATTGCCGCCCTCGATCATTCGGGCGAGCTCACGGAGGCAACGCACTGATGGACATCCCAGATCTCGCCGACACCACCCGCCTGGACTGCGACGTCCTGGTCATCGGCGGCGGCACCGCGGGCACCATGGCCGCGCTCACCGCCGCCGAGGCGGGCGCGAACGTGCTGCTGCTGGAGAAGGCGCACGTCCGCCACTCCGGCGCGCTGGCCATGGGCATGGACGGCGTCAACAATGCCGTCATCCCCGGCAAGGCCGAACCCGAGGACTACGTCGCCGAGATCACCCGCGCCAATGACGGAATCGTCAACCAGCGCACCATCTATCAGACCGCCACCCGCGGCTTCGCCATGGTGCAGCGGCTCGAGCGGTACGGGGTGAAGTTCGAGAAGGACGCCTACGGGGAGTACGCCGTGCGGCGGGTGCACCGGTCGGGGTCCTATGTGCTGCCCATGCCGGAGGGCAAGGACGTCAAGAAGGCGCTGTATCGCGTGCTGCGGCAACGCAGCATGCGCGAGCGCATCCGGATCGAGAACCGGCTCATGCCGGTGCGGGTGCTCACCGAGAACGGGCGCGCGGTCGGCGCGGCCGCCTTGAACACGCGCACAGGCGAATTCGTCGCCGTCGGCGCGAAGGCCGTCATCCTGGCCACCGGTCCGTGCGGCCGCCTCGGACTGCCCGCCTCCGGATATCTCTACGGCACCTACGAGAACCCGACCAATGCGGGCGACGGGTACGCCATGGCCTACCACGCGGGCGCGGAGCTCTCCGGCATCGAATGCTTCCAGATCAATCCGCTCATCAAGGATTACAACGGCCCGGCCTGCGCGTACGTGGCCAATCCGTTCGGCGGCTACCAGGTCAACGCGCTCGGCGAGCGCTTCGTGGACTCCGACTACTGGTCGGGCCAGATGATGGCCGAGGTGAAGCGGGAGATCGAATCCGCGCGCGGCCCCATCTATCTCAAGGTCTCACACCTGCCCGAGGAGACCCTCGAGGCGCTCGAGGGCATCCTGCACACCACCGAGCGGCCCACCCGCGGCACCTTCCACGCCAATCGCGGCCACGACTACCGCAGCCACGACATCGAGATGCACATCTCCGAAATCGGGTTGTGCAGCGGGCATTCCGCCTCCGGCGTGTGGGTCGACGAGCACGCCCGCACCACCGTCCCCGGCCTCTACGCCGCGGGCGACCTGGCCTGCGTGCCGCATAACTACATGATCGGCGCGTTCGTCTACGGCGACCTGGCCGGAGCGCACGCCGCGGGCACCCTCGCCGACCTGCCCGCCCCGGGCGACCTGCCCGCCGACCAGCTGGCCGCCGCGCACGAACTCGTCTACCGGCCGCTGAGCAATCCCGACGGCCCGCCGCAGCCGCAGGTCGAATACAAGCTGCGGCGCTTCGTGAACGACTATGTGGCCCCGCCCAAGACGGCCACCAAGCTCTCCCTCGCCATCGAGACCTTCGACCGCATGCGCGAGGACCTCACGTCGATGGGCGCGCGCACCCCGCACGAACTCATGCGCTGCGCGGAAGTCAGCTTCATTCGCGACTGCGCGGAAATGGCCGCCCGGTCCTCACTCACCCGGACCGAATCCCGTTGGGGCCTCTACCACGAGCGTGCCGACCTGCCCGAGCGCGACGATATCGAATGGCGGTACCACCTGAACCTGCGCAAGGGCGCGGACGGGCGGATGGAATTCCTGAAGCGTCCTGTCGCACCCTATTTCGTGCCGGTCCCGGGACTGGACGAGCTGCCTTCGGCCGAGACCGCCGCCATCCCGGTGGCCCAGCCCGCCCTGGTCGGAACGCCGCCCAACATCGGCGCGGACCTCCGCTCCCGCGCCGCCGCCTCGGGTTCGCCCAAGGAGATCGTGGCCCCGCGCATCGCGCTGGTGTTGAGCCTGGATTCGCCCGGGCTCGCGGATCTGGAGTCCTTCCTATCCGATGCCGATCCGCGCGTGCGGGCCACCGCGCTCTCGGTGCTCACCGAGAACACCCCCGACGGTTTCGCCGACCCGCTGATCGCCGCGCTCGCCGACGAGGACGCCGAGGTGCGCGCCGTCGCCGTGTCGGGTCTGCGGGAGCTCGCCGAAATCCTGCCCGCGGCAACGGGTCTCGCGGACCATGCGGATTCCCCGGACCCGCTGGTCCGGGCGGCCGTGGTGGACCTGTCCCGCGCCCTGCGCTCCGGCACCCCCGAACTCTTCGCCAAGGCCGCCGTCGACACCGATCATCGCGTCCGGGTCCAGGCGGTGAATGCCCTGGTGTCCCTGGATGATTGGTCCGCGCTCACCACCGCCGCCCACGACGACAACCGCGAGGTCCGCATTGCCGCCGCGCGCGGCCTGGCCACCGTCGGGCTCGGCGGCGCGGACACCCTCCGCGCCCTGGTCGGCGACCGTGATCCGCTGGTCCGCGCCGCCGCGCTCACCGCCCTGGCTCGCCTCGGCGATGACGCGGACGCCGCGACATTGACCGCCGCACTGGGTGATTCGGCCTGGCAGATTCGCGAGGGCGCGGCCCGCGGGCTGGCGGCACTGACCCCCGAGCGGGCCGCCGAGCCGCTCACCACCGCCCTAGCCGATATCCACCCCGATATCCGCAAGGCGGCGGTGCTCACCCTGAGCGCCTGGCCCGAATCCGCCGCCGCCCGTAGCGCACTCGAAACAGCCCTAACCGACGGCGATGCCGATGTCCGCGCCTACGCGCGTCGCGCGCTCGCCGTGCATGCGGGCGGCTGAGCGGGTTATGCGGGTGGCTGCGCCGGGTCACGCCTGCCGGTACAGCAGTCCGACGGGCAGATAGCCGGTCGCGACGCCCGGGCGCATGCCGCGATCCACGGCCAGGCAGGCCACCGCGAGCAGCGGCCAGGCGATGAAGCCCTCCGGATCCACCCAGCGCTGCGGTGTATCCCAGTAGCGCCGATGGAATTCCAGGCCCTCGAACAGTGCGGTGTCGAACTCGGCGGGCTCATTGCGGGCGACCGCGTCCAGCAGGCACAGCGCGAAGTACGCGATGGTGAGCGGGTAATCGTCCTCGGCGCCGGCCTGGGCGTCCACGGCGGCCTCGATGCCGTCGACGAGGATCGTCTCGGCCGCCGGATCGCCGGTCCACACCCGCTGCCAGGCATCGGCCCAGAGGTACAGGCAGCGCTCCCGCGGATCCCCGGTGCGGGTGGTCGCGGACAGCGGATAACCCTGGGCGCCGGTCGAACCCAGCAGGAAGGCGAGCAGTTCGCCGTCGCGCCCGATCAGCGCGGGCCACAGACCGCTCAGCACATCGGCGATGGTCGGCGGTGGGACCAGGCCGCCGGTGGCCGGAACCGACCACTGTTCCGCGTTGAGCGTCACCTCGACCGGCTCCTGCCCGGCGGGCCGCAGCACCGACCGCAGGCGGGCCGTTTGCGCCACGGCCGCATCCGCGACCGCCCGCCGCAACGGAATCGAATCGCCGCGCAGGTCATCCAGGCTCAGATATCCGGCGATGGCGCGCGAGCACCAGGCCACATCGGCGAGCACCGCGTGCGGATTCTGAGTCAGATAGTCCTGCCGCAGCGCCGTGGTGCGCACCCGCACGGCCCGGCCGAAACCACCGTCGGTATTGCGAATCGCGGTGGGATACCGCAGGTCCTGGGCATTGAGTGCGAGATGGCGATCGGTCATCGGAGTCTGAGTGTGATCGGCGCGGCCAGCAGAATTGCTGAAAGATTGCTCACTGGCGCGACAATAGCCGCCCGCGGTGCTCTGCGCATCGGTCGGCATATCGGTCGATCCACCGGTGTCAGCCCTGTTCGGAGGTCCGGAACAGCCCTTCGACGGCGGTGATGAAATACGGGAAGTGCGCGCCGAAACGGTGCAGACGCCGATCGCCCTCGAAGCCGCCGAACCAGTACAGCCCGGGACTCCCGTCCGCGGTCGGATCCAGATCGCGGAAGGCGCGCACCCACTGATCGCCGCGCCGTGCCGCCACCAGGAACGGCAGCGCCCGCGAGAACACCAGCTCCTGATCGGCGGCCGGAACCCGCTGCGGCGCAATCGCGTCCAGGCCCCGCAGCATGGCCCGCACCTGCGCCGTCAACTCCCGGCCCAGCGCCGTGCGGGACGGCAGGTAGCGGGGGAGCAGCAGCGCCGCCACACCGCCCAGGGCGATGGCCGCACCGACCAGCGCGTGCCGCTGCGGGCCCAGCGCCAGCACCACGGTCGCGATCACGCCGAGCAGGATCAGTCCCGCCCCGAGCCAGAATTCGAAACCGCGCCGGGTGCGGTCGACGAACACGCCGGCCGCCACCGCGTCGTCGATCAGGGCGCGGCGCACCGCGTTCGCGTCGACCTTGCCGCGAAGTTCGGAGAGCAGCACCGAATCGGCGCCCTCGGGAATCAGGGCCGCGTAGACCGCGCGCTCGTAGCCGCTCAGCTGAGCGTCCGGCGGATTCACCCGGGAGAAGCGCCAATCCGAATCGCCGACCGCGCTCACCCAGAGATAGTTGCGCACCGCCAGATCCACCACCGTGGACGCCATGTCCGGCACGTCGGCGTGCCCGTCCAGCAGCAGTCCGGCCGTGCTCGGCAGCATGCCGTCCGGAGAGGTGAACTGGACGTGATCGCCCTGGCGCACCAGCGGATCCAGCGCCTCGCCCCCGGCCGGGGCCGAATCGGCGGTACGCCGCGACCACAGCACGTATCCGGCCGCCGCGGCCAGCGCCGCGAGCAGCACCCCGAACGCGGCGAACACCGGCCCGGTCAGCGAGAAGGCATTGGGCGCGTTGTCATCCCGGACATCGGCATTGGCCTTCACGGTGTTCGGCGGCAGCTGCAGCGTCACATCGAGAATGTCGCCCTTGTGCAGATCCGTCTTCTCCAGATGCGCGAAACCGTCCGGCTCGACCCGAATATCGGCGCAGTCCTGGGGATTTCCGGGCGGGCCGACGGTGCACTTGGTGATGCCCATGCGGAAACTCGGGCTCGACACCGTCGCATTGATCGACGCCACATCGGTATTCAGCACACCGGTCCACTGGAACACCTGCGCGCCCGTGGCATCGCTGACGGTGTTGTGGACGGTGTATTTGAAGGTCGCCGAACCGGGCCGCGCGTGCACGGTGAAGATGTCATCGGCGACATTCGCCTCGCCGTCGCCCTCGGCGGAAACATCGGTCACCTCGAAATTGCGCTGCACGCCGGTTCCCACCTGCACCCGCAACGGCACGGCCTGCCGGAAATCCCCGCCCTCCGGCACTTTCACCGTTTCGGTGACCCGTAGCAGACCGTCGTCGCCCAGATTGATGTCGGCGGTGATATCCACACCGGCTGCCTGCGCCCACGCTGATGGCGCCGCCAGGCCCGCTGCCGTCAGCAGCAGCGCCACCAGGGCGGCCCCCCGAAAAATCTGCATGCCTGGCACTCTAGGGCAGCTTGCTATTCTTCCTCAGCGGCTGTCAGGTTATCTGCGAGGAACTAGGGGGTGCGGGGGATGACTCGCCCACCGTCGGATCACGGATCGACGCCCCCGGGTCAGCGCCCGGTGCCCCAGCAGTTCCCCGCGATCCCGCCGCAGCAGCCCGGCCGGCCGATGCCGCCGCCGCCCGGATATCAACGGCCGCAGGGTTATCCACAGCCGCAGGCTTATCCACAACAGCCCGGTATGCCGCCCCGCCCGGGTTATCCGCCGCGCCAGGGCTTTCCGCCGCCGCCCGGCTACGGTCAGTCGCCCTACGGCCAGGCCGCGCCCGGATATCGCGCACCCATGCCGCCGCCCGCCGCCGCCCCGCCGACCGGCGCCATCCCGGTGGCCCGCCCCGCGCCGCCGCGCCGCGGCCGGATGGGCGCCCTGCTGGTGATCCTGATCCTGGTGGTCACCGGTGTGCTGCTGCGCACCGCCGTCACCACCGGCCTGCACTCCATCAACGCTGGCTCGACCGTCAAGACCACTTACGCAGGCGATTCCGGCAGCGAGAACCGCGGTGTGCAGGCCACGGCCGACAATCCCTTGCTCACCAACGCCGATTACACCCTGCTCCCGGCCAAATGCGCGTACACCGCGTGGAGCACCCAGGTGGAGGTGGCGCGCAAGTTCTTCGAAACCGCCGCGAGCTGCCTGCAATCGGCGTGGAAACCATTGTTCGACAAGATGAATCTGCCGTTCGAAGCGCCGAAATTGAAGGTCTCGGCGACCACCAGCGGCATCACCACGCTGTGCACCGGCAACAGCAGTAATTTCGCCGCCTTCTACTGCTCGGCGGATATGACCATCTATATGCCGATCAGCCAGCTGCAAACCGATCTGTTCGGCAACAACTGGGTGGTGTACCTGTCGGTCTTCGCCCACGAATACGGCCATCACGTCCAGGCCCAGGCCGGCATTCTCGGCAAGGTGCACTCCCAGCGCCGGGACGCGGGCGCGCGCAGCGACCTCGGCCTGGAACTGTCCCGCCGCACCGAATTACAGGCCCAGTGCTTCGACGGCATGTACCTGTCGTCCTCGAGCAACGGCGGCTCGCTGACCAGCGCCCAGATCGGCGTGGCCCGCAATGACGCCTACCACCGCGGCGACGCGCCCGGCGATATGCGCGATCACGGCACCGCGTCCAACATGGGCACCTGGTTCGAGACCGGCTACGACAAGGATCGAGCCATGCAGTGCAACACCTTCAGCGTCCCGGCGAGCAAGGTGAACTGACCCGGCTC
This sequence comes from Nocardia sp. JMUB6875, assembly GCF_041154655.1. Lineage (NCBI taxonomy): Bacteria > Bacillati > Actinomycetota > Actinomycetes > Mycobacteriales > Nocardiaceae > Nocardia > Nocardia sp. JMUB6875. The sequence goes on along the minus strand of NZ_BAAFGR010000028.1, from coordinate 4,793 downwards.
AGTGCCCGAGCGGCTTGCCGATGCGGTTCGGCGAATGCCCGTGCACGCCTTCGGCGTACGCGGTCTCCGCGTGCAGCGCGAAGTCGACGCCGCCGAGCTCGTCCTCGCGGCTGACCCGGAATCCGATCGTCTTGTCGAGCAGCTTGCCCAGCGCGAACGTCACCCCGAAGGCGAAGGCCGCCACCGTGATCACACCCACCGCCTGCTTGCCCAGCTGACCCAGCCCGCCGCCGTAGAACAGCCCCTCGGGACCGCCGGTCATCACCGCGGAGGCCAGCAAGCCGATCAGCAGCGTGCCCACGATGCCGCCGACGAAGTGCACGCCCACCACATCGAGCGAATCGTCGTAGTTGCCCTTGAACTTCCAGCTCACCGCGAACGAACACACCACGCCCGCCACCAGGCCGACCACCACCGCGCCGATGGTGTTCACCTCACCGCAGGACGGTGTGATGGCGACCAGACCGGCCACCGCGCCCGAGGCCGCGCCGAAGGTGGTCGGCTTGCCGTCGCGGCGCGCCTCCACCACCAGCCAGCCCAGCATGCCCAGGCAGCCCGCCACCAGCGTGTTCAGGAACACCGCCGCGGCGATCCCGTTGGCGGACAGGGCCGAACCGGCATTGAACCCGAACCAGCCGAACCACAGCAGACCCGCGCCCAGCAGCACGAACGGCAGATTGTGCGGCCGCATGGCATCGACCTTGAAGCCCACCCGCGGACCCAGCACCAGCGCCATGGCCAAGGCCGAAGCGCCCGAGGCGATCTCGACCACCAGACCGCCCGCGTAGTCCAGCGCGCCCAGCTGCATCAGCCAGCCGTCCGGCGTCCACACCCAGTGCGCGATCGGCGCGTAGACGATGAGCGCCCACACCGGCACGAAGATCATCCACGCCGAGAACTTGGCGCGATCGGCGATCGCACCGCTGATCAGCGCCACGGTCAGGATCGCGAAGGTCAGCTGGAAGGTGACGAACAACAGCTCCGGCACCGCCGCACCGGTTTTCGCGTCCACCACGTGCAGCGTGTCCGGATTGATCCCGGCGAGTCCGAAATGCCCGAGGTCGCCGATGATTCCGCCGCCCGCGTCATCACCGAACGAGAGGCTGTATCCACCCACCAGCCATGCCACCGTCACCAGCGGAATCGAGATGAAGCTCATCATCAGCATGTTGAGCACACCGCTGGAGCGCACCATGCCGCCGTAGAAGATCGCCAGGCCCGGCGTCATCAGCAGCACCAGCGCCGTGGCGGCCAAGAGCCAGGCCGTGGCCGCCGGGTCGAGGTGGGGTGTCATGCGGTAACTCCTTCCGCGCGTGATCGCGTTGCGTGGAAGTTACCGAATCCTCACGTTAAGGCGCTGTTACAAATATGCGGGTTTGGAAACCGTCCCGTAACAGCTCTAGCTGCGGGAACTCTTGACCTTTTTGGCCAAGGCGCGCAATCCGCGCGGGCCGGGCACCGGATTGCCGTCCTCGAGCGCCATCCATTCGGCGGTGACGAGCCACTGCTGCTGGGCGCGGGCGTCGGCTGTGTCGTTGAACACCCGGCGGCCGCGGTCGTCGCGCAATTCGTAGGCCAGCACCGACCAGCGCGGCGGGCGGCCGTGCTCGGCCACCTGATCCCGCAGATAGGCCGCGACCAGCGTGCCGATGGTGTTCACCGGCCGCAGCGATACCCGGTTTCCGTACCGCGCGGCATGGAAACGCCTTCCGGCACACAGGGATCGGGGCGTGGCGTTGTAGGCGATCCAGCCCGCGCGCTGGGCGCGCTCGATCAGCCACAGATGCTTGATGGCGGTCGGCGGGATCTCGCCCACCCGGTCCCGGATCAGGGCGATGACCGGTTCGGTGAGCAGGATGTCGCGCCGGGTCGGGCCGGTGCCGTGCGCGGTCCAGTATTCGTCGGTGAGCTTGGCCAGCACCCGCCCGAAGTCGTCGATGCTGCGCTGCGCCCGCCGGCCCAGGCGCTCGATCCGCTCGGCCTCGGCACGCATGTCGTTCTGCACGATGAGGGTGCGGATGGCCGCCATGGTCGGAACCTGACCGCGCTGCAGCAGTTCCAGAATGGCGCCCGCGGTGGCCGGATCGGCGGCGGCGGAGACGGGTAGCGAGTCGCGATTGATGTCGTAATCGCGCGGATTGATGGCCCTGCTGAGCAATCCGACGGCGGCGGAGTCACCCGCGAATTCGGTGCTGGAGAGCCAGGCTGTGGCGATGTCGTCGATCGACGGCACTTGGGCATTTCCTCCGGGAGATTTGGTTGTGCCCCGGTCGGGATGAGGGACCGGCCGGGGCAACCAACCTGATGAAGGTTTGGCTACCGAAGTTGCCGATGTCCACGGTAGCCAAACGATTGCGATCTTGCCGCATCGATTGGCCGGATCGTTATGTCCGCTCTGTGGAGTTGAAACAGAACGCAAGTCTGTATCTGGTGACGTAGCAGGTAAGGCGAGTTCGGCATTTGCTCTCTAAAAGCACGCTAAGAATTTGCTGCGAAGATCAGCAGGATTCCGAGTTCAGTCCGGTCGGTATCTACCGGCCCCGGGAATGCATGTGATTTGCATCACAGACCAGCGGGCTCGGCAGCGAATCGCTCCGTGTCGGTGGCGGCCGGTAACCTCTCCCCGTGGCTCTGTACCGGAAGTACCGACCGGCAACGTTCGCTGAAGTGGTGGGTCAGGAGCACGTCACCGATCCCCTGAGTATCGCGCTCGACACCGGGCGGATCAGTCATGCGTACCTGTTCTCGGGACCGCGGGGATGCGGCAAGACCTCGTCCGCGCGCATTCTCGCGCGCTCGCTGAACTGTGTGGAGGGCCCGACCTCCAAGCCCTGCGGCGTGTGCTCGTCGTGTGTGGCCCTGGGCCCGGGCGGTTCCGGCAACCTCGACGTCATCGAGCTCGACGCCGCCAGCCACGGCGGTGTGGACGACACCCGCGAACTGCGCGACCGCGCCTTCTACGCCCCGGCCGAATCCCGGTACCGCGTCTTCATCGTGGACGAGGCGCACATGGTCACCACCGCGGGCTTCAACGCGCTGCTCAAGATCGTGGAGGAGCCGCCCGCCCACCTCATCTTCGTCTTCGCCACCACCGAGCCGGACAAGGTGCTGCCGACCATCCGCTCGCGCACCCACCACTACCCGTTCCGGCTGCTCCCGCCCGCCACCATGCGCGGCCTGCTCGGCAAGATCTGCGATCAGGAGAACGTGGCGGTCGAGGAGTCGGTGTATCCGTTGGTGATTCGCGCCGGCGGCGGTTCCCCGCGCGACAGCCTCAGCGTGCTGGACCAGCTGCTGGCCGGTGCGGGCCCCGACGGCGTCACCTATCCGCGCGCGGTCTCCCTGCTCGGCGTCACCGACGTCGCGCTCATCGACGACGCGGTCGAATCCCTCGTCGCCGCCGACGGCGCGGCCCTGTTCGGCGCCATCGACCGCGTGGTCGAGGCGGGCCACGACCCCCGCCGCTTCGCCACCGATCTCCTCGAGCGCCTCCGCGACCTCATCCTGCTGCGCGCGGTCCCCGACGCCACCGACCGCAACCTGGTCACCGGCCCCGGCGATGTCATCGAGCGCATGCGCTCCCAGGCCGAGCGCCTCGGCGCGGCCACCCTGGCCCGCCACGCCGAACTCCTGCACGAGGGCCTCGGCGATATGCGCGGCGCCACCAACCCGCGCCTGCTGCTCGAGGTGATCGCCGCCCGCATGCTGCTCCCGGCCGCCTCGGACGCCGAGACCGCGACGCTGCAGCGCCTGGAACAGCTGGAACGCCGAATGGCAAGCGGCGCAATCCCGGTCGCCACCCAGCAGGCACAGGCGGCTCCGCAGCAGGCCCAAGCCGCATCGCAGCAGGCGCCCGCCACCCCGGCCGCATCCGCGGCGGCCGCCGCGCCTCCCGGCCGTCGCGGAGCCGCCGCCCTGGCCGCCATGCGCGCCGAAAAGTCCGGTGAGCCAGCGGCTCCCGCCGCCGAAACGGCACCCGCGCCGGTAACTCCGGCTCCGGAACCGGCCGTAGCGCCGACGCCTCCCGCGCCCGCGCCCGCCGCGGCGGTCCCCGCACACCCCGCCGAACGTGCCGCCGCACAACAGGTTTCGGCCCCGCCGGTGGCGGCCGAACCGCCCGCTCCGAGCGCGCCGCCCGTCCCGCCGGAGGCGCCCGTCGCGGAGCCGGAGCCTCCCGTCGCGGCGGTCGTGCCCGACGAGACGCCGGAACCCGAAGTCGCGCAGCAGGTTTCCGTTCCCGCCGAACCCGAACCCGTGGAACCGGTTGTCGCGGCGGCCCCGCCGGAACCCGAGCCGGTCGTCGCCGAACCCGTTGTGCCCGAGCCGGTCACCGCCCCCGAGCCGATTGCCGCCGCCGAGCCCGTCGCGGCGGGCGACGCCGTGCTCGCCGAGATCGAGGCGGCGTGGGCCGATATCCGGGCCAAGGTGCGCGAGTTCGGGGCCGCGGTGCACGCGCTGCTGTCCGGGGCCAGCGTCTCCCGGGTCGAGGGCGAGACGATCGTCTTCGCGCATCAGCACGCGCCGCTGGCGCAGCGGTTGTCGCAGCCGCAGTATGTCGAGGCGGTGCAGTCCGCGGTCCGGGCCGTGCTGGGCCGGGATCACGGGGTGAAGTGGGAAGTCGGCGGATCCGGATCGGGTGGGGCCGCCAAGGCGGCCGCGACCAAGGGACCCGCGACCCCGCCCCCGGCCGCCGCGCCGAAGAAGGCCGCGCAGAAGTTCTCCCGACCGAGTCAGGCCAAGGCCGCGGCCGCACCCGTCGCCGAGCCCGCGGCGCCGAGCGGGTGGGGCAGCCC
>NZ_BAAFGR010000027.1:0-59242 GCF_041154655.1 Nocardia sp. JMUB6875 | reverse complement strand
GGACGGGTTTTGACGGCCGGAGCCTTTGGGGGTGGTCATGTGTCTACTGTGCCGGAGAATTTCCGGATTCTGGTGGAGGGATGGTCGCGATCTCCTGTCGGTGGGTCGTGGCATCATTCGGGCACGATGAAACTGACCAAGGGCGGGCATACGGCGGTTCCGACATCGCTTCTGACGGTGGTGCTTTCGTGGCGGTCGGCGCACCGGGTGCGGGCGCAGGCCGTACTGGTGGGCGACCACGGGCGGGTGCGATCGGAGCGGGACTTCGTGTGGTTCGACGCGCCCCGACACGTCTCGCAGGCGGTGACGGTGGATCGGGAGCCCGAGGCCGGGACGGCGCGGCTATCGGTGTCATTGCCGCGCACCGGGTCCGAGGTGGCCGGAATCGTGGTGATCGGCTCGGTGGAGGGGAGTTTCGCCGAGGTCGCGGGATTGCGGCTAACCGTGTTCGACCATGATCGGGCGGTCGCTTGGTACGACGTGGAGACACCGGAGCCGGTTCCGGCCCTGGTGCTGGGCGAGTTCTCGCGCACCGAAGATCCGGGCGGGGAGGGGATTTCCGGCGATGGCTGGGAGTTCCGGGCTTTGAGCGACGGGGGCGTCAGCCTCGCCGGGCTGGTGCGCGAGTTCGGGGTACGCCTGGATCCGGCCCGTGCCCTCGCCCCGGAGCCGCGCCGCACCCCGCCGCCGCCGAATGCCGAACGCGCGGACTGGCATCCGGACCCGCGCGATCCGGCCCGCCTGCGCTGGTGGGACGGCGCCACCTGGACCGCCTCGACCCGCCCGGTCACCCCGCGGGATGCACGCCACTGCCCGCGCTGCGGCGCACCCCGCCGAGGCTTGCTGGGCGCGGCCGCCGGACTGTTCGGCTCCTCACCGCTGTGCCGCGAATGCGCCACCGAGACAGCCGAATACCTGCGCGCCTGGCTCCCCCGCGCCGAGCGCACCCTGCGCGGCCTCGACCCCGCCGACGACTGGGAAACCCACTCGGCCGCCCTGCGCTTCCAGCGCATCGACCGCGCCCACGCCCTCGATCTGCTGCGCCCTGCGGCGCACGACCATCTGGAACGCCTGGTGGCCTTCACCTTCGCCGACGGCGTGGTCGAACAGGAGGACCTGGAGGACTTCGAGGACACCGTCGCCGAGCTGTCCCTGACCGGCCCGCTCATCGAGGACCTGCGCCGCCGCGTACACCGCGGCCGCATGCTCACCCGCCTGCGCTCGGGCGAACTCCCCTTGGCCCAGACCACCGGCCTGCACCTGGATCCCGACGAACGCGTGCACCTCGACATCCCCGCCGCCCACATCCGCCAGCTGGCCCGCGGCCCCAAGCGCACCGAAGGCCGTCTGATCGTCAGCAATCGCAAGCTCCGCTTCACCGGCTCCGACGCGGGCACCGAAATGCCCTGGGCCCGAGTGGTTTCGGTGGTCGCGGCCGACGGCCTGGTCGAGGTCGCCGCCACCTCCGCCCGCGGCGGCGCGCTACTCGAGGTCGCCGACCCCGACTTCGTGGCCGCCGCCATGGAGGGCGCCCTCCGCATCGCCAAACGCCTGGCCCTGACCCCCGGCCGCCGCGACACCCGCACCATCCCGCCGGACGTCAAGGCCGTCGTCTGGCAGCGCGACGGCGGCAAGTGCGTCGAATGCGGCGACAGCCACTACCTCGAATTCGACCACATCATCCCGATCAGCCGCGGCGGCGCGACCAGCCCCGCCAACCTGCAGATCCTCTGCCGCGGCTGCAACCGCACCAAGGGCACCCACATCTGAGCGGTCCGCGCGAAAGGGGCGCATCCAACCGCAACGACGCGCGACGAAACCCGGAATGTGGCGAATCCGACGCCATGCGATGAATCATGTTGAGCGGCAGTCGGTGTGGTTCTAGCGTCCGAGGAAAGCCCGGCGAGTGAGGGGATCGACATGCAGGTAGCGGTGGTTGGCGGAACCGGAACGTTGGGCGTCCCGGTGGTCCGCGATCTGGTCTCCCGAGGCCATACGGTGCGCGTCCTGAGCCGATCCGCCCCCGCCGACCCGGTGCCCGGCACCGAGCACCACCCGGTCGATCTGGCCACCGGCGCGGGCCTCGACGCCGCCCTCGAGGGTGTCCACACGGTCGTCGACACCGTGAACCATCGCAACCTGCGCAGCGCCCGGGTCATGGTCGAGGGCGTCCGCACCCTGCTGGCCGCCGAGCAGCGCGCCAAAGTCGGCCACCACGTCGAGATCTCGATAGTCGGCTGCGATCAGGTGCCCTTCTCCTACTACCGCACCAAGGTCGCCCAGGAACGACTGGTCACCCAGGGACCCACCCCCTGGACCCTGCTGCGCGCCACCCAATTCCACGATCTCATCGACGAAATCCTCGGCGCGGCAGCCAAGTTACGCATCTCCCCGCGCGGCTCCCTGCTCTTCCAGCCGATCGACACCGCCGCCGTCGCCACCCGCTTGTCCGACGCGGTCGACGCCGGTCCCTCCGGCCGTATCCGCGATATCGGCGGCCCGGCCGTCCAATCCCTGTCCGCCCTGGCCGATCTGCGCCGCCGTGCCCTCGGCGGCCCCCTGCTCCCGCTCCCCGTTCCACCCGTCGGCCGAGCCATCCGCCGAGTGCGCAACGCCGCGCTCTGCCTCGACAACGCTGGCGAGACCGTGTCTTTCGACTACTCCGAATGGCTCCACCGCCGCTATTCCTAGCCGCCGTTCCAATCTGTATCCATCGTCGCCGAGCCGCCGACCCCCGGCCATCCGGAATCCCCCGGAGAATCCCCGGATTCCGGAGCCGCCGGTCCCTAACGCATTACGCGCACGACCGTTGGTTCGGCGCAGAACTGGGTGGTGGCGTCGGCGAGCGAGAGGCCGGTCCGGGACAGGCCGCCATTGTCGGTGACCGTGCATTGACTGCCGCCGATGTGTCCCGTGCCGTCATCGAGGAAATGAACCTCGGCCGTGACCAGGGGCGTCAGCTGGTCACCTGTGAACGTCCAGAACTGGACCTTCCAGAGTTCGTAGCTGTCCCGGGCGGTGACGACCACGTAGTTGGCGGCGGTGGTGTCGAGCCCGATGCCTGCCAGCTCCCCGGCGCGGGTGAAACGGGTCGCATCGCCGGTGGCGCGGTAGATGAGATAGCGGGTGTTGGAGGTGGCCAGCATGATCGGGATGATCAGCTCGTCGCGGCCGTCATTGTCGAGATCGCGGAAGCGGGGTTCGGTGGTGCCGACCGACTGCTCGGTCATGGTCTGTAGTTGTTCACCGGTCGGGTCGAGCACCGTCAGGACGACCGAGGATTGCTGGCCGGTACCGGTGTGGTGGACCTCCACGGTCAGCGCGGCCGGGTCCCGCGATTGCAGATAGCAGTCGGGAGGCGTTGCGGTGGAAGCGATGTCACCGCAGGGCGGTAGGTCGGAGACGGGCGAGGTGACGGGGGCGCGCTCGACGCTGGCCGGAATGCCGGACCTGGGGTTGGCTGCGGGGTGCTGCGCGCAACCGGCCGCCGCAGCCGCTGCGGCGGCCAGGATCACGGCCGCGAGTTTCCTCCCCATGCAAGCGAGGATAGCGACGAATCGCCCAGCAACTCGCACCGAATCCGGACGAAGCGCGATATATCGGACATCATGTGCACAACTGCGCACATATTGGCCTATAGTGGTGGCGTGCTCGCAGCGCTCCGCCATCCCGAATTCCGCAAGCTGTTCACCGCCCAGGTGGTCGCCCTGGTCGGCACCGGGCTGCTCACCGTCGCCCTCGGCCTGCTCGCCTACGACATCGCCGGCGGCCAGGCGGGCGCGGTCCTGGGCACCGCGCTGGCCATCAAGATGATCGCGTATGTGGCTGTGGCGCCGGTGATCTCGGCATTCACGCAGCGCCTGCCGCGCCGCCTGGTCCTGGTCTCGGCGGATGCGATCCGCGCCGGAATCGCGCTGCTGCTGCCGTTCGTCACCCACACCTGGCAGATCTACGTGCTGATCGCGCTGCTGCAATCGGCCTCGGCGACCTTCACGCCCGCGTTCCAGTCGCTCATCCCCTCGATCCTGGTCGACGAGGACGACTACACGCACGGCCTGTCGCTCTCGCGGCTCGCCTACGACCTGGAGTCGCTGCTGAGCCCGGTGCTGGCGGCCGCACTGCTGACGGTGATCAGCTACCACTCCCTGTTCGTCGGCACCGCGGCCGGTTTCGTGGCCTCGGCCCTGCTGGTGGTCACCACCCGGCTCCCCCGCCTCGCCCCGCCTGAGCGTTCGGCCCCGCTGCTCGAGCGCATCACCGAGGGCGCGCGCATCATGATGAACCGCCCGGTCCTGCGCGGCCTGCTGGCCATGAACATGGTGGTGGCCGCGGCCACCGCGCTGGTGATCGTGAATACCGTTGTGTACGTGCGGGATCGACTGGGCGGCTCGAACACCGGCGTGGCACTTGCGCTGGGCTGCTTCGGATTCGGCTCCATGGCGGTCGCGCTGTCGACCCCGCGCCTGCTGCGCTCGGTCCCCGATCGCCGATTCATGCTGACCGGCTGCGCGGTGCTGCCCCTCGGCCTGCTCGCGGCGGCCCTGCCGACGCTTCTCCCCCGCCCCGCCGGTGCCGTCATCCTGGCTCTGACCTGGGTTCTGCTCGGCGCGGGCACCTCCCTGATCAACACGCCCTCCGCCCGCCTGCTGCGCGCCCAGTCCGAACCCGCCACCCGCACAGCCGTTTTCACCGCGCAGTTCTCCCTCTCGCACGCCTGCTTCCTGATCACCTACCCCATCGCCGGCAAACTCGGCGCGCTGGCGGGCCTGCCGATCACGGCGATCAGCCTGGCCGCGCTGGCTACACTGGCGGCTACGACGGCGGCGCGCGCGTGGCCCGCGTCCGCTCCGGCGGGCATCGAGGCGGTGTCAGCGACAGGAAGGTGAGGCGAAGGTGACCAAGGCGAAATCGCTACCCGCGGTGCCGAATCTCACCCGCCCGGGCGCGCCGAGTCTCACCCACCCCGTCGATCCGGATCAGGCCCGGCTGGAGGCGGCCACCGCCACCTTCCGCATGCTCTCGGATCCGACCCGCCTGCACATTCTCTGGATTCTCGCCGAGGGCGAGGCCGATGTCACCGCGCTGACCGAGGCGTGCGGCGCCTCGCGCACCGCGGTCAGCCAGCACCTGGCCAAACTCCGCTTCACCGGCCTGGTCGAGACCCGCCGCGACGGCCGCCGCATCATCTACCGGATTCGCGACGGCCACCTGGCCCGGCTGGTCCGCGAGGGCCTCAATCACGCCGATCACATCGTGACCGGCGAGCCCGCGCACGAGTAACCATCTCCCGGACGCGCGCTCCTGGTCAGTGGGACCTGCTATCGCCCGCTGCCCGCATTCGCCTTGACGATATGCCTATTCGAAATATCGCAAGACGAATACTGAGAGGTCGCGCATGCATCCCGAGCAGGGCAGCCCATTCGATGTGATCATCATCGGTGCCGGATTCGCCGGACTCTACGGCGTCCATCGGGCGGCGAAGGCCGGACTGAACGTGCTCGGCCTCGAGGCCGGCGAGGGCGTCGGCGGCACCTGGTACTGGAACAAGTACCCGGGCGCGCGCTGCGATGTGGAGAGCGTCGACTACTCGTACTCCTTCGACGAGGAACTGCAGCAGAGCTGGACCTGGACCGAGCGCTTCGCCGCGCAGCCGGAGATCCTGGCCTACATCAACCATGTCGCCGAACGCTTCGACCTGAACCGCCACTACCGGTTCGGGCAGCGCGTCACCGCGGCCCGCTTCGACGAGGCGGCCGCGCTGTGGACCCTGCGCACCGAGCGCGGTGACGAATTCCGCTCGCAGTTCGTGGTTTTCGCGACCGGCTGCCTGTCGACCCCGATCAAGCCGAACCTGCCCGGCGTCGAAACCTTCGCGGGTGAGGAGCTTTTCACCGCGCAGTGGCCCGAGGAGGGCGTGTCCTTCGAGGGCAAGCGGGTCGGGGTCATCGGCACCGGGTCCTCCGGCATCCAGGTCTCCCCGATCATCGCGCGACAGGCGCAGGCGCTCACCGTCTTCCAGCGTTCGGCCAACTTCAGCGTGCCCGTGCCGAACCGGCCGTGGACCGAGCAGGAGCAGGGCGAGATCCGCGCGACCTACCGGCAGCGGCGCGAGAACTCCTATTACGCACCGGCGGCCACCCCGCACCGCTCGCTCGAGGTCAAGGCGCTCGACCTCACCGCCGAGCAGCGCGAGGCTGCCATGGAGGACCGCTGGAACGGTGGCGGCGTGCTGTTCAACAAGGTCTTCCCGGACCAGAACAGCGATCTGGCCGCCAATGAGCTGGTGCGCGAGTTCGCGGTGGCCAAGATCCGCGCGAAGGTGCGGGACCAGGCGGTGGCCGACGACCTCATCCCCTACGACCATCCGATCGGCACCAAGCGCATCTGCACCGATTCCGGGTACTACGAGATGTTCAACCGGCCCAATGTGGATCTGGTGAACCTGCGCCGCGAGGCCATCGTGGAGGTCACCCCGACCGGCATCCGCACCGCCGAGAAGTTCATCGAGCTCGACACCCTCGTCTACGCAACGGGTTTCGACGCCATGACCGGCACCCTGCTGCGCATCGACCTGCACGGCGCGAACGATGCCCGCCTCGGCGATGCCTGGGCCGATGGCCCGGTCACCTACCTGGGCTTCGGCATTCCCGGATTCCCGAACATGTTCAGCGTCAACAGTGTCGGCACCCCGTCGGTGATGGCGAACATGGTGCTGCACTCCGAGCAGCAGATCGACTGGGTGCTGGCGCTGGTGGAACACTGCCGCGCCAAGGGAATTCGCACCGTGCAGGCCCGCGAGGACGCCGCGGTCAAGTGGACCGACCACTTGCTGGAGGTCGCCGAGGGCACGCTGTTCGTGAAGGCCAACTCCTGGTACATGGGCGCCAACATCGAGGGCAAGAAGCGCGTATTCATGCCCTACATCGGCGGTTTCGGCAATTACCGCCGTTACTGCGACGAGGAGCGCGAGAACGGCTACCCGAACTTCGAGCTGAGCGTCTAGCCGCGGTACTCCCCGAAAACAACGAGGCCGGCTCGCTTCCCCTGGAGGCGTGCCGGTCTCGTCGTCGTACCGGTCAGGCGGGCAGGCCCAGACCGGCAGCCAGGACGGGCCACGACTGCTTCAGCGCGTCCTGCCAGTACCCCCACGAGTGGGTGCCGGTGGGCGTGAAGTCATAGGTGGCCGGGATACCCAGGCCGTCGAGCTTGGCCTTCAGGTTGTGGGTGCAGTAGTTGGTGGCGGCCTCGAGCCCGCCGCCGACGGTCATCTGGTTGATCCAGCCGCCGGTGCCCGGCAGGGTGTGCGGGCCGCCGAGGGTGTCCCACTGGCCCGGCAGCCCGGAACCGCTGGAGATGAACAGGTTCAGGCCGCGCAGCTGGTCGGCGTGCACGTAGGGATCGTTGGCGGCCCACATGGGGTCGCCCTCCGGACCGTACATGTTCTTGCTGTCGCCGCCGCCCGCGGCGACCACGGTATTGACGAAGTTCCAGCCGATCGGATCACTGATCTGCGCGCAGCCGCTGTAGGCGGCGACCGACTGGTAGAGCCCCGGCGCGGCGATGGGCAGCTGCAGCACCGAGGTGCCCGCCATGGACAGACCGGCGATGGCGTTGCGCCCGTTGGTGTTCAGCGCCTTGTCGATGAGCGGCGGCAGCTCCTCGGTGAGGAAGGTCTTCCACTTGTTCACGCCCAGTGTGGGATCGGGCTCGCGCCAGTCGGTGTAGTAGCTGAATCCGCCGCCGACCGGCTGCACCACGTCGACGTTCTTGTCGGACAGGAACTTCAGCACATCGGTCTGCTTCTGCCAGGTGGCCGAATCGGTGCCGCCGCCCGCGCCGTTGAGCAGGTACAACACCGGGGTGGGCTGCGAGGTGTCGGCGGCGCGCTGCACATCGACCTCGATGTTCTTGTCCATGGCGGCCGAGTAGACCTGCAGGACGTAGTTGCGCGCGTCTGTGGCCTTGACAGAGGCGATCCGGGAGCCGTCGGCGGAGGTTCCCGCGGGGTGCAGCGAGGGAGTCGGATCGGCGGCGGCGGTACTCGCCGCCAGCGGTAGCAGAACGGTTGCCGCCAGCGCGATAACCGCGCTGCCCCAGATCCTCTTCGAACGCACGCGGTGTCTCCTCAACGCAGTTTGTTTCCGATCGGTATTAGTCAGCTCGTCACGTTGCCCTCTCGCACTGTGCGTTTGCTGGCCCGAAGCTGAGCCTGTCCTGAGAGGGTCGCGCGAGCGCCGGTCAGGACCGGAAATCGACCCGCGTGAGCTGACTCACGGCTGTCAGCGCACTGTCGGCGGGCTGTCAGCGCGCGTGGGCACAGTCATTCCCATGAACGACATCGCAGTCACGAACGACATCGCACTCACCGAATTCGTCGCCGCCACCGCCGCCAAGTTCGATATGCCCGGCATCTCCGTCGGCATCTGGGTCGATGGCCGCGAGATCATCGCCAACCACGGCGTGACCAGCACCGAGAACCCGGTCCCGGTCACCGAGCACACCATCTTCTCGATCGGCTCCACCAGCAAGACCTTCACCGCGACCGCGCTCATGCGGCTGGTCGCCGAGGGCAAGGTCGACCTGGCCGCCCCGGTGCGCACCTATGTGCCGGAGCTGAGGCTGCTCGACGAGGAGCACGCCGCCGCCATCACCGTGCAGCAGGTGCTCAACCACACCGCGGGCCTGGAGTGGAACATCATCAACAACACCGGTGAGGGCGAGGACGGCCTGGCCGCCTTCGTGGCCTCCCTGGCCGAACTGCCGCTGATCGGCAAGCCCGGCGAGCGCGCCTCCTACAGCCAGGCCGGGTTCAACCTGCTCGGCCGGGTCATCGAGAACGTGACCGGGCAGCCGTTCGAACAGGTCATCGTCGAGACCGTGCTGGAGCCGGTCGGGCTGCACGAGAGCTTCTACTTCCAGGGCGACATCATGACCCGCCGCTTCTCGGCCGGGCACGAGCGTCAGGCGGACGGCACGCTCGAGGTGTGCCGCTCCTGGAAGGGCACCCGCGCCAACAATCCGGGCGGCGGGCTCGGCACCACGGTCTCGGATCTGTTGCGCTGGGGACGATTCCATCTCGGCGACGGCCGCACCGAATCCGGTGAGACGCTGCTGCCGGCCGCGCTGCTGCACCGGATGCAGCAGCCCACCGTCACCCTGCGCGCCAGCGCACTGGCCGACGCGTTCGGACTGTGCTGGATGCTGCGCGACGTGGACGGCGTCCGCACGGTCGGCCACGGCGGCTCGGTGTTCGGCCAGTTCACCGAATTCCAGTTGGTGCCGGAGCGGAATTTCGCCATCGCGATCGTCTCCAATGCCAGCCCCGACGGCGTCCCGGCCAACCAGGCCATCCTGCGCTGGGCCCTCGAGCACTACCTGGGTGTCGTCGACCGGGATCCGGAGCCGCTGCCCTTCGACGCCGATCGTGTCGCGGAACTGCTGGGCGGCTACGAGATCGACGCCATGACCGCCACCTTCCTGGTCGAGGACGGCAACCTGTTCCTCGAATGCAAGGTGAAGCCCGAAATCCGCGCCGCCGCACCCGAATCCGAGATTCCCCAGGACCACCCGCCGTTCCCGGTCGGCCTGCTGCCCGACGACGAGTACATCATCACCGCGGGCTCGTTCCAGGGTCAGCGCGGCTTCCTCAGCCGCAACGATCGGGGCGAGATCATTGGACTGGATCTCGCCGGGCGTCTGTTCACGCGCTCTGCTTGACCCACCCGGCGAGTTGTTCCAGGGCTTCGGTCCTGGACAGCTCGCTGCCACGGCGATAGGCCTGATGGAACTCCTTGTCGCCCAGTTGAGTTGTGAGTTCGGTTGCGAGAGCGGCCAGTTCGGGATTGCCGTGATCGAAGATCCCGCGCAGGACTTCACTGAGGCCGAGCGCGGTCGCGGCACCGGTCGGATCACCCTCCAAGAGCCGGAGTTTCGCCAGGAGTTCGGCGACGTGGGCGACGGCCTGGGCGATCGAGGCGTCGTCACCGAAGCCGAAGGAGCCCTCGATGACCTGTGGCAGCAGGGCGCGGGCGGCCTCGATATCGCCTGCGCTGAGCCGGTTGCGCAGACGGCACAGCGCGATGTGGCTGGCGGCCATGGCTTCCGGATACGGCAGGCGGCGGATGCGGCCTTCGAGGATGTCGAGGTCCCGGTCGGCCTGGTCGATATTGCCGGAGCGACGGTGCAATTCGGCGCTGGAGAAGAACAGGGCGGCCGAGAGGCGGGCGAAGCCCTCGGCCTCGGCGAGGCGTCGAGCCGCTCCGATATCCCACGCGGCTTCGGCGAGGTCACCGCCGCGCATGCGCTCCTCGACCAGGGCGGTGCGGGCGGCGAAGATGTCGTCCTCGGTATTGAGTTCGGAGGCCAGGGCGACGGCGCGACCGTAGGCGGCGAGCGCCTGCTCATGCTCGCCCCGCAGGGAATGCTCGCGGCCGATGGCGAGCAGGGCGAGGCCCAGACCCCAGCGATCACCGACGGCCTCGAAGCCGCGCTGGGCTTCCCGTCGTGCCTCGGCTCCGGCGGGCAATCGTCCCTGTCCCGTGAGCGCGACATCGCGAGCGAGATGCGCACTCGCCCGCACCCACGGATCCGGCCATTCCATCGCCTGTTCGAGCTGCCGCTCGGCCAGCTCCTCGTCCTCGGCCCGGCCCGCCATGAGCGCGATCCAGGTCGGCATGGCCTGGTGGAATTCCAGTCCGCCCGCCCGCACACAGTCCTCGATCAGCGCGGGCAACGTGGCACCGGCCGGTGGCGCACCGGCCATCAGCGCGATCACGCGAAAGGCCGCCCGCGCTTGCTCCGACAACTCGTCCCCGAACCGCAGCACCGCGGCCAGCGAGCTCTCGAACTGCGAGCTCATACCCCGAATTCCCCAGTACCAGAACATCGCTCGTACCAGCCGTGCCGCGATCGCCGCATCGCCGGTCGCACCGGCATCGCCCAGTGCAACCCGAAGGGCGGCCGTCAGGTTGGCGTGTTCGGCGTCGAAAAAGGCGATGGCGTCGAGTTGTTCGGCGGTGCGGAGATGCGGTTCGTGGTATTCGGCGAGGGCCAGGTAGTGGTCGGTAAAGCGCGCGGTCAGGTCGTCGGCGGAGCGGCTCAGCTGGTCGGCGGCGTAGGCGCGGATGGTTTCGAGCATGCGGTACCGCGGCGGGTCGTCCGGGGTGACGGTGACGAGGGATTTCTCGACGAGGGTGTCGAGAATGTAGAGGATGTCGTCGGCGGGCAGGTCGGCGTCGGCGCAGATGGCCTCGAGGGCTTCGACCGTCGCGCCGCCGGGAAATGCGGAAAACCTTCGGGCCAGAAGCTTTTCGGGCTCTTCGAGCAGATCCCAGCTCCACTCCACCAGGGCGAGCAACGTGCGCTGGCGGGGTAGCGCGGTGCGGCTGCCGGAGGTGAGCAGGCGGAACCGGTCGCCGAGCCGGCGGGCGACCTGGTCGACGCTCATGGAGCGCAGTTTGGCGGCGGCCAGTTCCAAAGCCAGTGGGAGGCCGTCGAGTTGGCGGCAGATCTCTACCACCGGGCCGACGGTGGCCTCGTCGACCACGAAGCCGGGGCGGATGGCCGCGGCGCGGTCGGCGAACAGCGCGACGGCCGAAGACCGCTGGGCCACAGCCGGATCGGTCGTTTCGACCGGTGATTCGAGGGGCCCGAGGTGGCAGAGCACCTCGCCGGTGATGGCCAGGGGTTCACGGCTGGTGGCCAGCACGCGCAGCTGCGGCAACCGGTCCAGCAGCCGCTCGGCGAGCTCGGCGGCCGCCCCGATGACGTGCTCGCAGTTGTCGAGCACCAGGACGGCCGGGCCGACGTCGAGCAGTTCGATCAGCCGGGCGGTCTTGTCGGGGCGCTCAGCGGTGTCGCTGTCGAGCGCGCCGGTCATCGCGTCGGCGAGCTGATCCGGTGTGCCCAGCTCGGCCAGCGGCACGAAGAAGACCGCGCCGGAGGCGTACCCGTCCATGGCTTCCAGGGACAGCCGCGTCTTGCCCGCGCCGCCGGGGCCGACAATGGTGACCAGTCGCGAATCGGCCAGCAGCGCGGTCAGTTCCTTCAGTTCGTCGTCGCGGCCGATGAAGCCGGTCAAGCGCACCGGCAGAGCGCGGGCGGCGGGTTCCCTACGCGGAGCGGGGATTTCGAGTTCGCCCCGCAGCAGCGCCAGATGCGTGTCGCGCAGGGCCGCCGACGGATCGATCCCGAGTTCCTCGTCGAGCCGCGCCCGCATCTCCTCGTAGACGCCGAGCGCATCCGATTGCCGCCCGGCCGCCGCCAGCGCGCGCATGCGCAATGCGGCCAGCCGCTCGCTCAGGGGATTGTCCGCGGCGGCGAGTTCGAGATCGGCGAGCACCTCGGCGTGGCGGCCCACTCGGAGCTCCGCCTCGCAGCGATCCTCCACCGCCGACGCCCGGAGATCGTCCAGCCGGGTCGCGGTCGCCCGCGCGAACGGCGCGTCCAGCACATCCCCGAGCGCCGGCCCCCGCCACAGCCCGAGCGCCTCGCTCAACAGCCGTGTGGCCGCCTCGGCGTGCCCGGCCGCCAACTCCGCGCGCCCCTCGCGCACCAATTCCTCGAACCGGTCGACATCGACGCTCACCCCGGGCAGCCGGTACCCGCCGGTCCCGAATTCCACCGCGCCCACCCCGCGCACCGCCTTGCGCAGCCGAGACACCAGCGCCTGCAACGCCCCCGCCGCATCCGCGGGCGGCTCCTCACCCCACAGCCCGTCGATGAGCGCCGGGACGGGCACATCCCGCCCGGATTCCAGCGCCAAGCGCGCCAACAGCATCCGCACCCGGAACCCAGGAATCTCCACCGGGGTCCCGTCCTCCGCATGGACCCGAACCGGCCCGAGCACACCAACCTGCACCGGCCGAGTCTGCCAGAACCGCTGTTTCCGGGTCGTACCGCGCGAGTTCGCAGTAATCCATTACCCGCGAGGTAATCGACTCCCGCCCACCCATCGGGCACAGTCGATCTCATGACCGATATCGCCATCGACCCCGTGGGCACCCAGATGTTCGCGACCATGCCGTTCACCGAGGGCCTCGGCGTCGAGGCCCTCGACTGCGGCCCGGATCTGGTGCGCAGCCGCCTGGCGTGGCGCGAGAACCTGTGCACGCTGGGCGGATCCATGCACGGCGGCGCGCTCATGTCGCTGGCCGATGCGACGGCGGCCGTGTGCGCCTTCCTGAATCTGCCGGAGGGCGCGCAGGGTACGACCACGGTGGAGTCCAAGACGAACTTCGTGCGCGCCCTGCGTTCCGGTCACGCCACCGCGACGGCCACCCCGCTGCACAAGGGCCGCAGCTTCATCGTGGTGGAGACCGAGATCCGGGATGACGCGGGCAAACTCGTCGCCAAGGTCACCCAGACCCAGGCCGTGCTCTAGCTCAGGCGTACAGCTCTTCGATGAGGTCCGCGTAGCGCGCGTGGATCGGCTTGCGGCGCGGCTTCATCGTGGGCGTGAGCAGTTCGCCGCCCGGAGCCCAGAACTCGGGCACGATACGGAATTTCCGGATCTGCTCCACCCGCGACAGCTTGGCATTCGCGGCGGTGACGGCCGCGCTGATCTGTATCTCCATCTCGGGATCGGCGGCCAGCACAACGGGATCGGCTGCCAGCCCGTGCTTTTCGGCGAATCCGGCGACGGCGTCCGGATCCAGCGCGATGAGGGCGACATTGTATTTGCGGTTGTCCCCCACCGCGATCGCCTGCGCCACCAGCGGACTGA
Source organism: Nocardia sp. JMUB6875 (assembly GCF_041154655.1). Lineage (NCBI taxonomy): Bacteria > Bacillati > Actinomycetota > Actinomycetes > Mycobacteriales > Nocardiaceae > Nocardia > Nocardia sp. JMUB6875. The sequence goes on along the minus strand of NZ_BAAFGR010000027.1, from coordinate 45,519 downwards.
ACGCCTTGACCCAGTTCTCGATGGTGGCCGGCGACATGTTCTTGCCGCCCGCGTTGATGATGAGTTCCTTCTTGCGGTCGACGATCCGCAGGTAGCCGTCCAGGTCGAGGTCCCCGATATCGCCGGTGTGCAGCCAGCCGTCGGCGTCGATTACCTCGGCGGTCTGCTCGGGCCGGTCGAGATAGCCCTTCATGACGATCGGCCCGCGCACCAGCACCTCGCCGTCGTCGGCGATCCGAACCTCCAAGCCCTCCAGGGGTTTTCCGACGGTGCCGAGTTTGATCCGCCCCGGCGGGCAGATGGAGCCCATGCCCGACACCTCGCTCATGCCCCAGGCGTCGCTGACCTCGATGCCGAAACCGTTGAACCAGCGCAGCAATTCGGGTGAGACGGGGGCCGTGCCGGAGATGGCGATCTTCAGGTCGTCCAGGCCCAGCGCGGTGCGCACCTTGGACAGCACCAGCCGATCGGCGATGGCGTGCTGCGCCCGCAGCGCCGCGCCGATGTGGGCGCCGTCGAGCCGCAGATCCGAGTACCGGCGGCCGACGCCGACAGCCCATTTCGCGAGCGCGGCCTTGGCGCCGGTCGCCTCCCCCAGCTTCTCCTCGATACCCGTGCGCAGCTTCTGCCACACCTGCGGCACCGCGCCGAGCAGGGTCGGGCGGCAATCCGCCAGTCCGGGCGCGAATCCCGCGCGTTCCGCGACGGTGGTGATCGTATTGCCGACGCCCATGCACAGATACAGCGCCGACCAGCGGTCGGCGATGTGCGCGGAGGGCAGGAACGACAGCACCCGCTCGTCGGGGGTGGCGTCGGCGAGGCTGATGCTGGCCTCGACCATGGCGACCATATTGGCGTGCGTGATCTGCACGCCCTTCGGGGATCCGGTGGTGCCGGAGGTATAGATGAGGGTCAGCACGTCTTCGGGTTCGACTGCCCGCCAGGCGGATTCGAAGTCGAAGTCAGGATCGGCCAGCGCGGCGAGGCCTTCCAGGTCCATATCGCCGCCACCGTCGAGGCACACGATGGACCGCACCGCGGTGCCCTCGCGTCCCTTCTCGATGGCAGGCAGGAACTGCGATTCGCACACCACGACGGTGGCCCTGGAATCGCTCAGCAAATGGTTGATCTGCTCCGGCGAGGAGGTGTTGTACATAGAGAACGGCACGCCACCCAGATGCACCACCGCGGTATCCACGGGGTAGAACTCCGGGCGATTGGTCATCATGAGCGCGACCTTCGACTCGCGTCCGATGCCCAGCGCCGCGAAGCCCCCGGCCAGCGCGCGGGCCCGCGCGTTCCACTCCCCGAAGGTCAGGGTGACCCCATCCCCGGCGGTGCGCACCGCGATCGCTCCCGGATTTCGGGCCACGGTCGCCTGGAATGCCGCGCACATGGTTTCGGGTAGGGCTGTCATGACCTCGGTCGCTCCCTCGTTGGATCGAATCGCAAAGTCAGCATACTCACGGCAAACCTACGGTTACGTAGGGGTTGGTGCGGGTGTGGCCCGGAGCACTATCCAGCGATGAGGGGCACCAGGTACTTGTGCGCGAATTCGCCCAGTTCATCCGGTGTTTCGAGATCGGCCGCGCCGCCCTGCACCAGGATCAGCGAATGCACCACGCGGCAGCCGATTTCCGCGCGCGCCGCCAGATCGGCCGGAGCCTCGAACACCCCGGCCCGGGCCGCCCGGGCGAGGATCTCGACGGTGGCCGCCACCGACATGGCGAACACGCTCGCGCCATCGACGGTGAGCTTCACCAGGATTCGCTCGGGCTCGACCGCGAGCAGGCGTTCCACCAGCGGATGCGCGCGCCAGCGGGTGATGACGGTCACGAAGACGTCGGCGACCAGTCCGTCGAGATCGGTGTGCCGCTCGGGCATGCTCGCCAGTTCCGCGAGCAGGGTCGCGACCTCACGGCTGACGACAGCCTGCACGAGATCATCGCGCGAGCCCAGTCGCCGGTAAACGGTGACCCGGTCGACCCCGGCCTGCTTGGCCACATCCTCGATGGTCGTCTTCTTGACCCCGACCTTCTGGAACTGCGTCAGCGCCGCGTCGAGAATGCGCGTCTCGATGTCATCGGTGCGCGGACCGGTGTCGTCGGCGGGCGTCCCGGTGTCACCGACGGCATCCGTGCGGGTCAGCGGCTTTTTCGAGGCGGTGGTCACCGGACCAACGCTAGCAGCAGGCTCGCCCGATGCAACAATCTCGAACAATTTGTGGCTGCAACATTGCCATACATTTTGTTGCGCTGTACCGTTCGGTCATGGCTGACAGAGCTGGCGCAACGAAGCGCCACTACAGCGACGAGGCACACGCCATTTCCGCCCGCGATGTGCGATTCGATTTCGAATCCGTTCCGCTGCACTACATTCCGGGCGAGGTGCTGGCCACCCACATCGTCGACGTCATGCACCTGGTGCTCCCGGAGGGCGAACGGGCCATGGCGCAGGCGCTTTCCGAGGCGCTGCCCTATATCGAGGACGAGCGGCTGCGCGAGGAGGTCACCGGGTTCGTCGGGCAGGAGTCCATGCACGCGGCCAGCCACGAGGCGGCGCGGCGGCATCTGCAGGAGCTCGGGCTCGATGTCCACTCGTACGTGAAAGGCGTTGCCTGGCTGGTGGATCGAATCCTCGGCGACCACGGGCTGAGCGGGCGCGCCAAGGAGCAGTGGCTCAAGGAGCGGCTCGGGCTGTTCGCCGGAATGGAGCATTACACGGCAGTGCTCGGCGAATGGCTGCTCAACGCGGACATTCTGGAGGCCAAGGGCATGCATCCGGCGATGCTGGACCTGGTCCGCTGGCACGGGGCCGAGGAGGTCGAGCACCGCAGCGTGGTCTACGACGCGTACATGTACCTGGACGGCGGCTACCTGCGCAAGGCCCGCACGGGGCTGCTGGCCAGTGCGACACTGCTCCCGCTGTTCATTCTCTCGGCGGGCTACCTGTACCGAAAGGATCCATCCCCGAACAAGGGCCGCTTCTGGGGCTGGCAGTTCCTGAACGCCACCCGGCGCGGCGTGATCCCGAGCTGGACCGTGTTCTTCACCGAGATCCCGCGCTACCTGCGCCCGGGATTCCATCCCTCCCAGCTGGGCCCGATGGATGTGGCGCTGCGCTATCTGGCACATTCCCCGGCGGCCAGGGCGGCGGCCGAGTGAGCGCGGACGTGGCACACGCGGAACAGCCGCTCGGCCTGCGGGTACTGGGCGGGGTGATGGACGGATACAAGCGGGTGTTCGCGAGCGGCCGCGCCGCGCCGCTGCTCTCACCGCCGAACCCGGTGCGGCGGGCCGGGTTCGAGCTCTCGACGGTGATCGAGAAGCTGGAGCGGCCGGTGCCCGATGTCCTGGCGATCACGCTGCGGGCGGTCGGCGGGCGGGAGTTGCCGCGTTGGCGGCCGGGGGCGCATGTGGATGTGTTTCTGCCGTCGGGGCGGCAGCGGCAGTATTCGTTGTGCGGGGATCCGCGGGATCGGTTGCGGTATCGGATCGCGGTGCGGTGGATTCCGGATGGGGAGGGCGGGTCGCGGGAGGTGCACGAGGCGTTGTGGACCGGCGATCGGCTGCGGATTCGGGGGCCGCGCAATGCTTTTACGCTGGTGGATGCGCCGTCGTATCTGTTCTTGGCGGGCGGGATCGGGATTACGCCGATACTGCCGATGGTGCAGGCGGCCGGGGCGCGCGGGCACCTGGTGTACTCAGGCCGGTCGCGGGATTCGATGCCGTTTCTGGATGAGTTGCCGGACGCCGATATTCGGCCCGACGACGAATTCGGCGCACCGGATGTGGCGGCGATCATCGCGCGGGCCGAGCCGGGTGCTGCCGTGTACGTGTGCGGGCCACCGGCCATGCTGGCGGCGGCGCAACGCTGCCGGTTCGGGCTGGATCCGACGGGATCGCTGCATACGGAACGCTTTTCGGCATCGCCGGTGGTCGATGGGCGAGCGTTCGACATCACGCTGGCGCGCAGTGGGCGCGCGGTACGGGTCGGTGCGGAGGAAACCGGCCTGGCCGCCGTGCAACGCGTGCTCCCTGACGTGAATTACTCCTGCCGTCAGGGCTTCTGCGGCACCTGCAAGGTCGGTGTGCGCGCCGGCGCGGTGGACCACCGCGATCGGCTGCTCACCGCCGCCGAGCGGGCCGACCACATGCTGCTCTGCGTGTCCCGCGCCGCGGGTGACGCGCTCGTACTCGATCTCTGAACTCGGAAAAATTCATGTCGATTGAAGCGGAAACCACTGTGCCCGAACATGTCCGGATCGCCATTGTCGGCGCCGGATTCGGGGGCATCGGCCTGGCGGTGAAGCTGCGCGAGGCCGGATTCGACGATCTGGTGATCCTGGAACGCGCGGCCGATCTCGGCGGGACCTGGCGGGCCAATACCTATCCCGGGTGCGCCTGCGATGTGCCGTCGCAGCTGTACAGCTACTCGTTCGCGCCCAACCCGGACTGGTCACGTACCTATGGGCGGCAGCCGGAGATTCTGGAGTACCTGCGGCAGGTCGCCCGGGACCATGATGTGCTGCGGCACATTCGATTCGGCGCGGAAGTTCTGGACGCGCGGTGGGACGAGAACGACGCGGTGTGGCGGGTCCAGACCACCGTGGGCGGGCTCTCCGCCGACGTCCTGATCTCGGCGGCGGGCATCTTCGCCGAGGCCAAGTATCCGGAGCTGCCCGGGCTGGAGCGGTTCGAGGGCACGGCTTTCCATTCCCTGCACTGGGATCACGACCACCACCTGACCGGCGAGCGGGTGGCGGTGATCGGCACCGGCGCGTCGGCGGTGCAGTTCGTGCCGGAGATCCAGCCGATGGTCGATCGGCTGCTGCTGTTCCAGCGGTCGGCGCCGTGGATCGTGCCGCGAATGGATCGGAATACTCTCGAACTGGAGCGGGCGTTGCTGCGGCGGATCCCACTGGCGCAAAAGGCGATACGCAGTGCGTGGTACGCAGCCATCGAGGGATTCGGGCTGATCTCCCTGGTGGACAAGCGCTTCCGGCATCCCTACGAGGCACTCGGGCGGCTGCAATTGTTGCGTCAGGTGCGAAATCCCGCCCTGCGAAAAACTCTCACGCCCGACTACGTCATCGGCTGCAAGCGCGCCATCTTCTCCGACGCCTACCTGCCCGCCCTGGACCGGCCGAATGTCGAGGTCATCACCGAATCCATCGCCGAGGTCCGCCCGCACTCGATCGTCCTGCGCGACGGCACCGAACACCCCGTCGACACCATCATCTTCGGCACCGGATTCACCTCCATTCCCTCGGCCTATCACCGCTACATCGGACGCCACGGCCACTCCATCGCCGACCTGTATCACCGTGAGCCGCAGAGCTATCTGGGCGCGACCGTCGCCGGGTTCCCCAACTTCTTCTGCACGCTGGGCCCGTTCGGGGCGGCCGGGAACCAATCCGCCATCTATATGATCGAATCCCAGATCGCCTATATCGTGGATGCGCTGAAGACCATGCGCGACAACGCGATCGGCCGGATCGAGCTGCGCCCCGAGGTGCAGGACGACTTCCTCGACGAGATGGATCGCCGCAGCGCCGACAGCGTCTGGCTGACCGGCGGGTGCCAGAGCTACTACACCACCGCCGACGGCCGCAATGCCGGGCTGTACCCCAACTGGAGCTTCGAATATCGCTGGCGCACCCGGCGATTCGACGCCGAATCCTATGAGATGAGCCGCTGATGTCCACGCCGCGCTGCCTGCCGTGCCCGAGTCCGTTCCGGCCCGAGGGGCGGGTCGCCCTGATCACCGGGGCCGGACAGGGCATCGGGCGGGAGCTGGCCGGGATCCTGTACCGGCGGGGCGCCTCGGTGGCCGTCGTCGATGTCGATGCCAAGGCGGCCACCTCGGTCGCCGCGGCGCTGGGCGAGCGGGCGCTGCCGGTGATCGCCGATGTCGCCGACCGGGCCGCCATGGCGGAGGCCGTGCATCAGGTGGCCGGATACTTCGGGCATCTGGACATCGTGGTCGCGAACGCGGGTGTGGTGCCCGCGCCCGCGACGCTGCGGACCATCGCGCCCGAGGAGTTCGACCGGGTGCTCGATATCAATCTGACCGGGGTGTTCAATACGATCCATCCGGCCCTCGACCACATCGTCACCGCCCGTGGTCATGTCGTGGTGGTGTCGTCGTGCGCGGCGTTCGCGCCGGGGATGGGCGGTGCGCCGTACATGATCAGCAAGGCGGCGGTCGAACAGCTGGGTCGGGCGTTGCGGGTGGAGCTCGCGCCGCACGGGGCGAGCGCCGGGATCGCGTATTTCGGGATCGTGGATACCGAGATGACGCACTCGACCCTCGATCGCGATGACCTGGGCCGCCGGATCGAGGCGTTGCTGCCGTGGCCGCTCAGTACCCGCATCAGCGCCGAGCGGGCCGCGCGCAGTATCGCCGATGCCATCGAACACCGTACGTCGCAATCGATTTCGCCCAGTCCGTGGATTCCCTATTCGCTGCTGCGCGGCATGATCAACCGGGTGCTGGATTTCGGCCTTACGAAGGACCCGCGCGTGCACGCGCTGCTGCGCGAAGTCGAGCGCCGCAGCCTGGAAAAGCCCTCCTCAACAGCGTCTACGGCCATGGACACCGGGCCGGTTCAGGCGCATTATTGATCTCACATCCGGTGCCGTTCGTCGGGGGAACGTCAAAGGAAAACCCCGAACGGATGGGAAAAGGAAATGTTCACCAAGAAGATGATGGCGACGACCATGTTCGCCATCGCAGCCACCGGAATAACCATGGCCACTGCACACGGTGAGGCGGGGCTCGCCGATGTCACGGTCAACGGAGTGGATGGCTCGGTCGGATACACCACCACCTTGGCGGCCGACCACTCCAATGCCCTGATCAATCTGACCGCGGGCCACTTCGCGCTCGCACCGGACGCGGTTCAAGTCGTCGCGGACGACGGTGCGGTCATCGGCGCGATACCGCTGACGCTCACCGCGAATACCGGTGCGGTCATGCAGGTCACGCCGGTTCTGAACAGCGACACCTCGCTGACCCTCACTCCGGTGGGCGGTCCCACGGTGGCGGCGACCAGCTCGCAGAATCTGCCCTTCATGCACAACGCCGGATTCGACGTGGCGGCCGGGGTCTTCGTCGGCGCCGTGATCGGATGCGTCATCGGCATCATCATCGGCATCTGGTTCTTCCTGGTCGGTGCGATTGTCGGCTGCGCGGTCGGCGCGGTCATTGGGGCGTTCATCGGCGCGGCGCTCGCCTCCTAGCGAGCCGGATCCCGCCGCTCCGGGGCGCGGCGGGATCAATTCCAGTGCAGGTCGGGTGAATACAGGTCCAGCCAGGTGCCGATGTCGATGGCACGGTCCAGGCCGATGCGGATCTGCGGGGCCATGCGGGCGGGATCGCGTTCCACCGCCCGCAGCAGCCACTCACGGTCGAGGAGGTCGAACAGCGGCGAATCATTGTCTGCCAGGCGTTCTTTCACCAATTGCTGCAGGTTGGCGGCGTAGCCCGGATCCTGTGTGGACGGGTACGGGCTCTTGACGCGCTCCGTGACCGATTGCGGGAGCACGGGTTTCGCCGCGCCGCGCAGCAGGCTCTTCTCGCGGCCGTCATAGGTTTTGAGCGACCACGGGGTGTTGTACACGTATTCGACGAGCCGGTGATCGCAGAACGGCACGCGCACTTCCAGACCCACGGCCATGGACATGCGGTCCTTGCGGTCGAGGAGCTGGCGGACGAAGCGGGTCAGATGCAGGTGGCAGACCGTGCGCATGCGGGATTCGAGGTCGGAGTCGCCGGGGAAGGGATCGACCTCGGCGACCGCTGTCGCGTATTGGTCGGCCACGTACTCGGGCAGGCGGAGCCGCGGACGGAGGTCGGGATTGATGAGTTCCCAGCGTGATTCGAGGGTGAGGGCCGGGGTGGCGGCCAGCCAGGGGAAGGTTCCGGCGCGCAGGGCGGTGCCGTCGTGGAACCAGCGGTAGCCGCCGAAGACCTCGTCGGCGGATTCGCCCGAGAGGGCCACGGTCGAGCGTTCCCGGATCGCGCGGAACAGCAGGTACAGGGAGCTGTCCATATCGCCGAGGCCCAGGGGGATGTCGCGGGCGCCGATGACCGCGCGGCGGATGTCGGGATCGGAGAGTTCGGTGGGGTTCAGGACGACGTTCTGGTGCTCGGATCGCACCAGGCGCGCGACGTCCCGGACGAACGGGGAGTCCGGGGTCTCGTGTAGATCGTCGGGGACGAAGTTCTGCTCCTGGTTCACGAAATCCACCGAGAATGTGCGTAATTGCTCGCGCTGTCGTGTGAGTTGCTGGGCGGCCAGGCCGGTGATCGCGCTGGAATCCAGTCCGCCGGAGAGCAATACGCAGCGTGGGACGTCCGCGATCAGCTGGCGGTCGACGATGTCGGTCAGCAGGTCGCGTACGCCTTCCACCGTCTGCTCGGTGTCGGCCGTATGCTCTTCTGCCGTCAGCCGCCAGTAGGTGCGCTGTCGAATTCCCTTGCGGTCCACTGTCATCACGGTGCCGGGTAGTAGCTCGGACATGCCCTTCCACAATGCCCAGCCCGGGGCCTTGGTGAATGCGAACAGCTCACGCACGCCATCGGCGTCGACCACCGGGCGCACCAGCGGGTGGGCCAGGATCGCCTTGGGTTCCGAACCGAACAGCACCCCGTCGGGCGTCGGGTACACATACAGCGGCTTGATCCCCATCCGATCGCGGACCAGCACGAGCTTCTCGTCGCGCCGGTCCCACACCGCGAACGCGTACATCCCGTTCAGCCGATCCACCACCCCCTCGCCCCACTGGACGTACGCCCGCAGCACCACCTCGGTATCGCTGTCGGTGTGGAATGAGTGCCCCAATCCCCTTAGGTCACCGCGCAATTCGCGATAGTTGTACACCTCCCCCGAGTACACGATCGCCACCTCGCCCCCACCCGCCGCGGTCACCATGGGCTGCGCCCCACCGGGCAGATCGATCACCGCGAGCCGCCGATGCCCGAGCCCCACGTGCTCCCGCACGAACGTCCCCCGGTCGTCCGGCCCCCGGCGCGCCATGGTTTCGGTCATCGCGTCGATGACCTCCGACCGCCCCGTCAGGTCTTGATCGAACGAAACCCACCCTGCAATCCCGCACATGCCGGGACCCCCTGATCGTTAGCAACGAGAACTACCGGCGAATCCGTTGTAACACACCGGAACCTGCGCACACATGCGGCCGGGCAACCTGTCCCAATCGAGACAGGTTGCCCGGCAATCGCCTTCCCGTCAGCGGGTCATTGGATCAGCTTGTGGCGCAGCTGTTCGATGGTGTGGCCGTTGAGACCGAGGCCCTGCTTCAGGTACTTGTCGACCGAGCCGTAATCGGCGATCAGCTGGTCGATTCCGGCCTGCAGATAGGCGCGGTCGACGCCGAGCAGCGGTGCGTAGATGGCCGCGGCGGCCTCACCCTTGGCGGCCTTGATCTGAGCCAGGGTGGCGGCATTGGTGGCCGAGAGGTAGTCGTTGCTGAGCAGGTAGTCGCTCATGATGGTGGCGTCGTCGACGCGGGCGATGCTCTGCAGCAGATAGGCCGCCCAGCCGGTGCGGTCCTTGCCGGCGGTGCAGTGGAACACGGCCGGGCCCTGCTGGTCGGCGAGCTGGGTGAGCAGGTCGGCAAACTTGCCGCGCTCACCGGTGTCGGTCACGAAGGATTTGTTGATGTCCTGCATGAATTTCCGCGCCTCGTCGGGGGATTTGAACGCGGGCATACCGCTGGACAAATTCCCGGAGAAGATCGGGATATTGACGTACGCCGCGCCCGCCGGCATACGATCTGCCTTCTGCGCGATTTCATCGGCGCTGCGCAGATCGAACACCGAGCGCAGATGCAGCGAATTCAACGTCGCCAGGTCGGCGTCGTTGGGCGTCAACGCGTTCGAACGGTAGAAAACACCCTTGTTCAGGTGGTGGCTGCCCTGCGCCTGGTACCCCTGACCGGTTCCGGCGAGATCCCGGAAATTCACCACACTCGCCAGGTGAGGCGCGTCCGCGGACTGCCCCTGATCGGGCTTCGCCGCCGCCGACGGCACCGACAGCGCCGAATGATCGGCGACCACGGAACCGAGGAATGGGGACGCGAGCAGGCCCGCGGAAATCATGACAACAATCCCGCTGCGCCGCACTGAAACTGACACCTGCAAACTCCTGTTCAAGTAGATCGCAGGAGGTATATCGGTGCTGAATGAACCAAAGGCGATCAACGGGCGAACAGTGCGGCGACGCCCCGGCAACTACGGGGCGTCACCACACACGTTGCGGTGTCATATATGTCATGCGGCCGTCGCGTGCCCGATGACGACGTTGCCGTAGGAGTTCTTCGCGTAGACGTGCACGGTCCCGCCGTTCCCCTGACCGACCGGCAGCAGCTGGTTGTGCACCGCACCGTGACCGGCCTCGTGCTCCAGCACCGCCGCGCTACCCGCATGGATCCCGACCACCAGATCACCGGTGGCGGTCTCCAGCTTCAGCACCCCATCCACGGCCTCACCGATGTGAATGTCCCCCTTGCTGGTCTTGGCACTCACCGACCCCAGCGGGCTCTCGACAACAATGTCCCCGAACGCCATCTCCACCTCGGCCTCGCCCAACGCACCCACGCCACGCAACTGCCCCACCCCATCGGTGGCCTTCACCTGCGACCCGGCAGGCACCTCGATGCTCACCTCGACCGACGACTTCCCACCGAACGGCCGCCAGTTCTTCGGCGTCCACACGCTCAGCACCCCATCGACGAACGCAACCTGAACCTGCCCGGCAGCCTTCACATCACCCTTCTTCCCCGCATCTGTCGGCTGGACCGCGACAACGGCATCGCTTCGCTCGGAAGCGATCACGGTGACATTCCCAACCAGCGAATCAACGTTGACGGCGATCGGCCCGGAGGTCTGGAAGGTGTTCATGACATTCTCCTCATTTTCTCGAATCATTTTGTGTCCGAACGCTTCTCGTTCCCACCCTGTCGCGGTCCCGCGCTGTTCATGTGGACTACTTTCACCTCCATCCCTGACAGCGTCCTGACATCCCCCTGACACCTCGACTGACACGACTCCCTTGCACCTCGGTCACGTATCACTCCGGGTAGACAGCGATTTCGATGAGGTTGCCATCCAGATCCCGGCAGTAGTGGGAGACCATCTCGCCGAGTGCACCGATCTTCACGACCGGCCCCTTGGTGATCTCGACACCGCAGCCCAACAGATGATCCCGAACCTCATCAGGCGTGGCGGTGGTGACGAAACACAGGTCCTCGGAACCAGCCGCCTCGACAAGCCCGGTCTCCCAATCAGGGTCATCGACCAACGCCCCCACCGGCCGCAGATTGATCTTCTGATCCCCAAACCTCAGCGCAGTCCGCCCCGCCGCCCCAAACGTCTCCACCGTCATCCCAAGCACATTCGCGTACCAATCAGCAGTAGCGGACACGTCCCGGCAGTTCAAAACGATATGGTCCACCCGCTCAACCCTGAATCCCATGGGCCTCACGGTAATCCCGCCCATGGGGCCCCATGTGCAAGCGACGCGGCGGAACGCCCAAGTGTGCGTCGGGATTTGGCCGATAATCCATTGCATGGGCGCGGATCTGATGGGGTTGGGGATCGCTGTCGTAGGTGTGGTGGGCACGGTGAGTGCGGCTGCCTTGACTCAGCTGGCCGCGCTTCGCGGCAAGCGCATAGACGCTGAGATTCAACGCCTACAACGCAAAGACGAGCGTCAGGAAGCCGTCAGCTTGGCAACGCAGGAGCAGAAGCAGGCACTGTACGCCGAACTCAACACGGCAGCGCGTCACTACCGGACCATCGTCCGCGATCATCTCGCCGACCTGCGACGTGACAGCACGACCCCCATACCCGAGCAGCTCGAACCAGCACGCTCGACGTACCGGGATTTGTTCTCGAAAGCCCAAATGGTCCTGCCAGAACCCGCGCTGGCCGTAGCCGTAGTTCTGAATGACTGCCTCGGCCAGGGCTACAGCGCCCTACGCGCCCTCCACGGTCCAGACAGCCCAACCACCATCGACGAACTCTTAATGGTTCGACGGACCGGTGTCAGCCGGCGTCTGGCTGCAACGCCGAGCCCTACGCACAGATCTCGGCGTGGTGCCCCACGACCCCGAACTCGACCATCGGCTCCAACAACTCGACCAAGAGCGCATCGCCCAATTCGGCACCTCAGTACCGGTAGCAGATTGATCGAGCACGAACATGCCCACCAGGCCAACCGCCCGCCGCCCCGACCTCTCCCCGAACTCCAGGGGCAGTGCGGTATTAAGGTGCCCGACTGTCATCGCGGGCTTTCTTCAGGTCCCGGAGATGATCTCAGGTCGGGCGCTGGGAGTGGGGCGGGCGGGGCTCGAACCCGCGACCAATGGATTATGAGTCCACGGCTCTAACCGACTGAGCTACCGCCCCGGGCCGCGGCTTGCGCGGGCGTCGCGATGTTACCGCGACCCGCCGGGGAATGCCTACTTGGGCGCGGGAACGCGGGGTGTCCTGCCCCGGTGAGGGGGCAGGACACGGGGAGGTCAGGCGAAGCGGGTGGCGATCTTGTTGAGTTCGAGCTGGTAGTAGAGGATGCCGAGGCCGAAGACGAAGTTGAGGAGGAAGCCGAGGACGGGGTTGCAGGTGGGTTCGAGGCCTGCGGCTTCTTGGGACTGGCGGATTCGGGTGCCGGTGCGCCAGAAGCTGATGATGGCGGCGATGCCGGTCCAGGAGAGGAGGAGCATGACCAGGAGGGGGCCTACGACGGGGGCTTCGGGGTCGCGGCGGAGTTCGGCCATTTCCTTGTGGATTTTGTAGTACCAGACGAGGAAGTAGATGCCGAGGGTGAGGAGGGGCCAGACCAGCCACACCAGGACCGGGTTGCGGGGTTTGATCGGGGTGGTCAGGGCGGTGGTCATGCTGATGAATCCTTTTGTTGTGGTGCGAGTTTTGGAGTCTCGGGCGAGGTTGCCAGGGAAACGTATCCACAGGATCGTGATCGAATCGTGAAGCGTTAATGTGGGCGGGAAGCAGGACAATCCGGCGGGACACGACGGCAGGAGCGGGCGATGGCGGGACTGTTCGTGAATGTGCTCAAGGGGCATCAGTGGCTCTACGAGAAGAGCAACGGGGTGGTCGGGCATCGGCTGCTGTTCGGTAACCCGACGCTGTTGCTGCGGACGATCGGGCGGAAGACCGGCCAGGAGCGCACGAATGCGTTGACCTATGCGCGGGACGGGCAGGATTATCTGGTGACCGCGTCCAATGGCGGGTCGCCGCGGCCGCCGGGGTGGCTGGCGAATGTTAAGGCCAAGGGGGACTGCGAGATTCAGGTGGGGACCAAGCGGATTCCGGTCACCGCCACGGCCACCTATCCCGACGATCCGGAGTACGCGCGGCGGTTCCAGCTCGTGGACAAGGTGAATCAGGGGCGGTACACGCAGTATCAGAAGATGACGACCCGGCCGATTGCCGTGGTTGTGCTCACTCCGCGCTGAGGAACGCGTGTCGGGTGGACCCGGTGGGTAAGGGTCGGCTACTCTGTCGGGCTAGAGGGGAGTACTTCCCAAAATCACTCCGGTCAGTACGGGTCGCGCCGTCGCGTCCCCCGGATGGTTGCCCATGGACAGGGTGAAGGAGACCTCGGCTGGTTTCCCATGCCCGAGGAGGTCCCATGAGTCCCACCCTGTCCGTTCTCGCCAGTTCCACCACCATCGACACCGTCGGTACGCCCTGGTTGTGGGGCGGAACCATCGTCGCGGTGCTGGCGCTGCTGATTCTCGACTTCGCGCTCACCCGCCGCCCGCACGAGGTGTCCATGCGGGAGGCGATCGGCTGGACCGTCTTCTATATCGCGCTGCCGGTCGCGTTCGGCGTGTTCCTGTGGTTCAACAATGGCGGCTCCCCGGCCATGGAGTTCTTCACCGGCTATCTGCTGGAGAAGTCGCTGTCGGTGGACAACCTGTTCATCTTCATGCTGCTGTTGTCGGCCTTCGCGGTCCCAGCCGCGCTCGCCCAGCGGGTGCTGCTGTACGGCATCGCCGGCGCGCTGGTGCTGCGCGGCATCTTCATCGCGCTCGGCGCGGCGGCCCTGGCCACGCTGGACTGGGCGTTCCTGCTGTTCGGCCTGATCCTGCTGGTCACCGCGGTGAAGCTGCTGGCCGACGCACTGAGCGGCCACGAGCAGGACGTCGACATCTCCAGCATGAAGTCGGTCCGTCTGCTGCGCCGCTTCTGGCCGGTCACCGACGACTACCGCGGCACCAAAATGGTGGTCACCGAACCGGATCCGACCCAGCCCTCGAAGCTGCGCCGCGCCCTGACCCCGCTGGCCCTGGTGGTCGGCGCGGTCATGGCCACCGACGTGGTCTTCGCCGTCGACTCGGTCCCCGCCGTCTACGGCGTCACCGGCGACCCGTTCCTGGTCTTCGCCACCAACGCCTTCGCCCTACTCGGCCTGCGCGCACTGTATTTCGTCCTGCACGCCGCCCTGTCCCGCCTGGTCCACCTGGCCTACGGCCTGGCCGCCATCCTCGCCTTCATCGGCGTGAAGCTGGTCCTGCACTGGGCCCACGGCATCTGGAGCGGCGTCCCCCAGATCCCGACCGTCGCTTCACTTCTCGTGATCGTGGTGGTCCTGGCCACGGTGACCATCACCAGCCTGCGCGCGACCCGCAACGAGGAAGCCGATCTCGACGTAGCGTGAAGCCATGCTGCTGAACCGTTCCCGGCGTCCACGGCCCGAACAGATCAATCGGGCCGTGGACGCGCTCATCCTTCCGGAGGCCGTGTTCAAGACCTGTCCGTGGGAGCCGCGCGAACTGGTGGAAACCGGTCTGCGGCAATGGCTGCGGTGCTGTGGAGCCGCTATGCGGGACGAGAAGGTGATCGGGATGCCGTCGCACGCGGTGGACGAGGCCTGGCACGGACTCATCCTGTGCACCAAGCGGTATGCCGCGTTCTGTGAGAGCGCGTATGGCCGGTTCCTGCACCACTTCCCCGACGGGGAGGGCACCGGTTCCGGCGATCCGATGGCCGACCAACTGGGACGCACGGTGGTCGCCTGGTCGTTCGTGGCGCGACCGGGCGAGGAATGCGTGCTGTGGGATCTGGACACCGTTGTGGGAGTGGACCATCCGTGGGGCATCCCCTCGGAGCGGGTCCACTCCATCGAAGCGGCGCTGCGGGCGGGCTAGCTACCGCCGCCCCCGCAGCCACCCCCGCCGCAGCTGCTGCCACCGCCGCAGCCGCTGTGTCCGCCGCCGCAGCCGTGGTGACCGTGGCTGCCACCGGAATCCGAGCCGCCGTCGGCCCATCCGCCACCGATGATGCCGCCGCCCCAGTCACCGCCGGCCTCGCCGTAGCCCCAACTCCTGCCGCGGCTCCGGCGAGGACGATCGGGCTCTTTCCGAATTGCCAGCACCAGCAGAAAAACCAGTGCGAGCACAACGGCGACACAAATCATTCCAGCAGCCATGTCGGCCTCCTCCCCCGTCTCGCGGCCCCTCCGACCGCGGGATATAGCCGAAAGCTACGCGGGAGGACTTCGGTACGACAAACCCATTTTCTGGGGGACTCATCATCGGTGTGAGCCCCCGCCGCAATGGGTACCCGCTACGTCAGCTTGACTCGCGCCGCGAAGAAGCGGGCCACCGCCGGGGCGAAGCGGTTGAAACGGTATTGCAGCCACGCTTCCGGGGTTACCGGGACGACATCGCGGCCGCGCTCGACGGCCTTGACGATCTGGGCGGCGACCTTCTCCGGGCCGTAGCGGCGGGCCGCGTAGAGCTTGTCGAAGTGCTGCTGCTTGGCCGCTTCCTCATCCGCCGAAACACCCGAGAAGCGGGTGGTGGCAACGATATGGGTGTGGACGATGCCGGGGCAGATGGTGTGCACGCCGATCCCGCTGCTGGCCAGTTCGGCGCGCAGGCAGTCGGAGAACATGAAGACCGCCGACTTGGAAGTCGAGTAGGCGGCGAAACCACGCTGCGGCGTGTAGGCGGCCATCGAGGACAGGTTGACGATATTGCCGCCCAGGCCGCGCTCGGCCATTGCTTTTCCGAAAGCGCGGCAGCCATTGATTACGCCGTGCAGGTTGATATTGAGCACCCGGTCGAATTCCTCGGCGGGAGTGTCGAAGAAATCACCCGCCGCGCCGACGCCCGCATTGTTGATGAGAATATCGGGCACGCCGTGCAGGCCGATCACCTCGGCTGCGTGCGCGTTGACGGCCTCGGCGGAGGATACGTCGAGCTGGTACGCGTGCGCCGTACCGCCTTCGCGCGCAATGAGTTCCGCGGTCTCCTTGGCCGAATCCAGGTTGATGTCGGAGAGCACCACCTCGGCCCCGCCGCGCGCGAACGCCAGCGCGGTCTCGCGCCCGATCCCACTGCCGCCACCGGTGATCACCAGCAGCTGATTCTCGAAAGGCCGCTGCTCCGAACCGACTTCGGCGCGCCGCAGCCCGCGCGAGGTCTCCCCCGTACGCAGCGAGTCGATCAGCTCCACAGTGGAAGTGGCCAGCAGCTCCGGATGAGAGAACGGCAGCCAGTGCCCGCCGCCGACCTCACGCCGGTACAGGGTGGGCGCGTACTCCTGGGTGTCGGCGTAGCCCGCCGGCCGCACCGCCACATCGCGCCGCGCGATGATCAGCTGCACCGGCACCTCGGTGCGCCGCTCGCGCGGATCGGCCATGCGCTGCAGGATGTTCGCGCGATAGATCCGCATGCCGTCGAAGAAGTCGCGCCGGAATTCCGGCCCGAGCTTGATGTTCTCCGGCGAGGTCTCGTTCATCAGCCCGACGAACCGCGACCACATCTTCTCGGTCCCCAGCGGCTTCAACACCACCCGCGGCACGCCCGGCGTCATGAACAGCCCGGTGTACAGCGAGGACAGCAGCTGCGTGAACGGCCCCCACACCTTGCCGCGCGACAGATTCGACCGCGCCCACGCGCCCAGGTGATCCAGGTTGGGCCCGGACACCGAGGTGAACGACGCGACCCGGCCGACCGCCTGCGGCTCGCAGACCGCCTCCCACATCTCCACCGAACCCCAGTCGTGGGCCAGGATGTGCACGGGCGCATCGGGACTCACCGCATCGGCGACCGCGAAGAAGTCGGCCGCGAAGTGCTCGAGCCGGTAGTCCTCGGTGCGATCGGTCCGGGTGGACCGCCCGTGCCCGCGGGTGTCGTAGGTGACCACGTGGAAGCGGTCGGCCAGCAGCGGCACGACGCGATCCCAGAGGTGATTGTCATCCGGCCAACCGTGCACCAGCACAATGGTTTCCGCTGAAGGCTCACCGTACTCGTACACGGCGATATCGAACTCACCGCTGCGCACCATGCGCTCCGCGGCGGGAATGACGGTGGGGTGATCGGTCACGATCGTCTCCTCGTTGAGATCGGTGCTAGATATCCAGCACCAAACGGTCCCCGCCGCAACGGGATACACAGATAAGCATGTCGCCCGCCGCCCGTTCGGCGTCGGTGAGCACGGTGTCGCGATGCTCGACATCGCCCGCGCGAACCCGCACCACACAGGTCCGGCAGAAGCCCTGACGGCACGAGTACGCGCTGTCCGGACGAACTTTCAGCACTTGCTCGAGCACCGACTTGTCGGCGGGCACATCGATGACCTCGCCGGTGCGGGCCAGCTCCACCTGGAAGGCAGTGCCGTTCACCACGGGCGGCGGCGAGAAGCGCTCGGAATACAGTTCCACGCCGGGCATTTCGCGCACCCGGTCGGCGATCAGCTGGGTCATCACGACCGGCCCGCAGCAGTAGACCGAGGTGTCGGACCCGACCCCCGCCAGCAGCTCCGCGCCGGTGGGAATCCCGTGCTCGTCATCGGTGCGCACGGTCACCCGCGACCCGAACGACTCCACCTCCGACAGGAACGGAACGGTGTCGCGAGACCGCCCCGCGTACACCATGCTCCACTCGACACCCAGCCGATCCGCCATCCGGATCATCGGCAGAATCGGCGTGATCCCGATGCCGCCCGCCACGAAATGCACTCGCGCGGCAGAGGATCCGTACCCGGGCAGCACGAACGGGAACGCATTGCGCGGCCCGCGCACGGTCAGCGCGGTCCCGACGCGCAGCTCATCGTGCACCTCCAGCGACCCGCCGTTGCCCTCCGGAATCCGCCGCACCGCAACGCGATACGCGTGCCGATCCGCCGGGTCCCCGCACAGCGAGTACTGCCGCACCCGCCCCGACGGCAGCTCCAGATCCAGATGCGCACCGGGCCGCCACTCGGGCAGCGCCCGCCCGTCCGGCGCGGTCATGAGCAGGCTGATCACGTCGGTGTCGTGCGCCTCCACCCGGCGCTCGACCACCACCAGCGGAATCCGCCAGTCGTTCACCGGCGCCACCGGTTCGCGTCGATTGACGAATGTGGTCCAGCGCAAACGGCTTTCGGCGATGAAGTCCAGCACCCGGGTGGCCCGGTCGGCCCGCCCCTTGCCGAACAGATCCTGCGGCGGCGCGGTCGGGACCGGTCGCACCGCGCTCACGAGGCCATGGCCCGCGCGGCCGGGGATTGCGCCAGGTAGGCCACCGCCTGCGCGGTCGAGCCGACGTGCTCCGGGCTGTAGCCGGGCGTGAACACCGACAGCGCACTGATCAGCAGCGACGGCACGCCCGGCACCGACCCGCGCCACATGGCCGCGAAGATCCGCATGATCAGCATCGGGTAGCGGTGATTCGGCAGCGACGGGTCGGCGTGCACCAGGAACTTGGTGCCGCGCAACAGCAAGGCGATGAAGATCGGGAAGACCATGATCATGAGCGCCCCGCGGCGCACGTACCCGATCTCGAAGTACTCGGCCACATCGTGCGCGACCATCCGGTGCTCGACCTCTTCGGCCCCGTGCCAGCGGAACAGATCCAGCATCTGCGGGTCGGCGTCGAACCGCTCCAGGTCGGCATTGATGACCCAGTCGCCCAGCCAGGCGAAGAAGTGCTCGAGCGCGGCGATGACACCGAGCCGCTCGACCAGTTGCTGCTGTTGCGCCGCCGGGGTCGCCATCTCGCGCGGGCCCAGCGTCTTGCGGAACAGGAATTCCGCCTGCCGCACATACGGTTCGACATCGATCCCGTGCGCGGCCAGCACCTCTTCCAGCGCCCCGCCGTGGCTCTCGGCGTGCATGGACTCCTGCCCGATGAAGCCGATCATGGCTTCCCGCAGCTTCTCGTCCTTGACCAGTTCGAGGGCCTCGCCGAAGGTCACCAGGAACATGCGCTCGCCCTCGGGCAGCAGCATGCTCAGGGCGTTCAAGACGTGGGAGGCGATCGGTTCCTTCTTCATCCAGACCGGCTCGGTCTTGGACCAATCGAACCGCACATTCCGGGCGTGCAGGGCTACCTCTCCGGGTTCCGTCACCGGTCGGCGGCCCAGCTTCGGAAGTAGCTTCATCGGTACTCCTGGTTTCATATCGCGTTTGCTGCGTGAGCGTAGCAATATTCTACCTGTGTGTGAAACCAGGAGTTACACCTAGATTTTTCGCGCGAAATCAGCTATCGACGTGCACGTGCGGCCGCTGCGACCGGCGCGGAATGGCCCGGCGCAGGATCTCGCGGGTCACCGGCGCGACCTCACCCTCGCCGAAGAACATGAACCGCATCAGGTTGACCAGCGGATTGCCCTCGGTCCATTCGAAGTACACGTGCGGGCACTCGCCGGTCCGGTCCCGGATGGCGATCAGGATGGACGCGATGCAGTTCGGCACGGCCGCGGCCTCGACGGTGAGGATGTGGTAGTCGTCCACGTCCACCTCGGTCACGTTCAGCGTGGTCGAGAACTCCGAAGGGTCCTTCACGATGACCTCGAGGAAGAGAATGGGCTCCTCGTCCGGAATGTGGCTCTCGCGCCGCTGATCGGCCTCCTTCTCCGCGTACTCCTCCGGCGATCGCCCGTCGCTGATGTCATGGGTGACGATGCGGATCTCACCGCGCTCGGCCAGCTGGTCGATCATGGCGCAGGCCTTCTCG
Source organism: Nocardia sp. JMUB6875 (assembly GCF_041154655.1). Classification (NCBI taxonomy): domain Bacteria; kingdom Bacillati; phylum Actinomycetota; class Actinomycetes; order Mycobacteriales; family Nocardiaceae; genus Nocardia; species Nocardia sp. JMUB6875. Next base: position 25,522 of record NZ_BAAFGR010000027.1, on the reverse strand, counting down.
TCGAAGACCACCTCGACCGCCCGCAGCTCGAAGGCCCGGCGAACGCGCGAGGCGAACGACACCACCATGATCGCCACCACGAACAGGATGGCCAGGTGCAGACCGGCCGGCTTCTCGATGATGTTGTCGATGGTGGTGTACACGAAGATCACCGACACCAGCCCGAACCCGAACACGCGCGGATACTGCTGCTTCCGCCACGCCGAAATGGTCACGGCCACCGCCGCGGAGGTGATCAGCACCAACACACCGGTCGCGTACGCCGCGCCCTGCGCATCGACACTGGCATCGAAGTACCAGGTGATCGCGAACGACACCAGCGCGAAAACCAGCACCAGCGGCCGAATCTGACGCGCCCACTCGGGAGCCATGCCGAAGCGCGGTAGATAGCGCGGCACTAGATTCAGCAGCCCCGCCATGGCCGACGCACCCGCGAACCACAGAATCGCGATGGTGCTGACGTCGTAGACACTGCCGAAGGCATTGCCCAGATACTCGTGCGCCAGATACGCCAGCGCGCGCCCGTTGGCCTTGCCGCCCTCCTCGAATTCCTGTTCCGGAATCAGGATGGTGGTGATGAAGCTGGTGACGATGAGGAATCCGCTCATGATGAGCGCCGCGGTGGTCAGCAGCTTGCGGGTGCCGATGATGCGGGTGCGCGGATAGTCCGGGGAGTCGGCCGGATTGCCCTTGATCTGCGGCATGACCGCGACACCGGTCTCGAATCCGGACAGGCCCAGCGCGAGTTTGGGGAACACCAGCAGCGCCACCCCGACCATGGCGAAGACATTGCCGTGCTTGGCCGTCAGCAGATGCCCCCAGTCGGTCACCAGATGCGGCGCCTCGAGCACCTTCACGATGCCGACCACGGCGACGACCACGTTCAGCGCTAGGTACGCACCGACCAGTCCGACCGCGATCCCGATGGCCTCACTGAATCCCTTGAGGAACACCGCCGCCAGCAACGCCAGCAGGATCAGCGTGATGGTCATGTTCTGGTCGTGCAGGAACCCGGGCACGTTCGGGTTCTCCACGATGTGGGCGGCGCCGTCGGCCGCCGACAGCGTCATGGTGATGGTGAAGTCGGTGGCCGCGAAGCCCAGCAGCACCAGAATGAAGATCTTGCCCCACCAGTTGGGCAGGAAGTTCGCGAACATGGCGATCGAGCCGCCGCCGTTGAAGCTCTCCTTGGCCACCCGCCGATACACCGGCAGCGCGCCCAGCAGCGTCAGCGCGACCAGCACCAGCGTCGCCAGCGGCGACAGCACGCCCGCGGCCAGCGCGGCGATGCCCGGCTGATAGCCCAGCGTCGAAAAATAGTCGACGCCGGTGAGGCACATGACCTTCCACCAGCTGTGCTGATGCTCCTTGGGCGCCTTCTTGGCCATCGGCCCCTGAATCTGCGAGTGATTCTCACCCGCGTCCTCGAGTAGCCAATTCGCGAATCGCGAGCGCGGCTGTGCCTCGGTCGTGGTCAAGGAGTCCTCCCCGGAACGCTGCAGGTCCGGTTTCCCGAATAGTCCGTAAATGACGTGACGAATGTACTCACGGCAAACCGGGCGCGGTCGCACCCCGCGCCGTGAGTCGTCCGGTCCGATGTGCTAGCCGAGATACCCGGCGATGGCGTTGGCGATGGCCTGCGCGAATCGGGCGCGGCCGTCCGGGGATTCGATGAGGGCGGCATCGCCCGGATCGCGCATATTGCCGCATTCGACAAGGGCGGTCGGCCGCTCGGAGAAGTTGAGCCCCGCCAGATCCGGCCGCGGGTTCAAACCGTCGGAGCCGACGTAGGTGGAAGTGGCGAAACCCGCACCGGCCATGCCGTCGCGCAGCGCGGTGGCCAGCTGCACCGACGGCCCGGCCTGCACGTCATTGAGCGCGGGCGAGGAATAGGCGACATGGAACCCGTGCGCCCCCGCGGGCGCGCCGTCGGCGTGGATGGAGACCACGGCCGCCGCGCCGACCCGATTGCCGAGCGTGCCGCGATCGTTCACACACGGCCCGACGCCGTCATCGCTGTCGCGGCTCATGATCACGCGGTAGCCGCGCGCGGTAAGCAGATCGCGGACCCGCTGCCCCACATCCCAATTGAATTCGTGCTCGGTGTATCCGTCATTGCCGCTGGTGCCGGTGGTGTTGCAGGGCTTCATGCCGCCGCGCCCGTCGGGCACCTGCGCGTTGATCTCGTCGGGATGCGCCCCGCCGCCGCCATTGTGGCCGGGATCGATGACCACGGTCTGCCCCGGCGACGCCGAAACCGGTGTGGCGGTGAGGCTCTGCCCACATGCCGCGATCAGCACAGCCGCGCCGAGGGCCGCCAAGGACTTCCACTGTCGGTGTCGCACGCGCCCAACGATAACGGTTCAATCACGGTGGGGTAAGTCAGTGTTCGAGTTTGCGCAGGATCTCGTGCAGAGTGCGCAGGTCATCGGCCTCGAGGGCGGCCAACTCGGCGGGCACCGGATCCGGCGTGGCGAGCGCCTCGGCCACCATTTCCTGCCCCGCGCGGGTCAGCGAGATCAACTTGGACCGCCGGTTGGTCGGATCGATCTCACGAATCACCAGTCCGCGTTCCTCGAGATCGTTCACCACGACCGTGGTGGCGGGCGCGTCCATGGCGGCCGCCGCCGCCAGCTGCTTGGCGGTCAACGGACCCGGCAGCAGCCGGCGCAGGATGCGAGTCCGGCTGAAGGGCATGCCGGTTCGCTCCACCACCGCGCGCTTCCAACCGTCGCGGGTGTCCATGACCAGGTGGGTGAGCTGCTTCCAGACCTCATCGGTCGTCGGCGTGTCATCCGGCATGAGCGGGGACCTTCTGTTCCAGCAAGGGGGCGACGCGATCTCGCGAACGGTACGCCCAGTCGGTATTGGCGGCGACGCCCAGCGCGGTGACGGCGACGGCGAAACCGGTGATGGTCCACCACAATCCCGCGCCCGTGAGCGCACCACACAGTGCCACACCGAGACTCACGCCGACCTGCCGGCTGGTGGAGGCCACCGCCGCCGCGGCCCCCGCGCGATCCAGCGGCATCCCGCTCACGGCGGTGGTGGTGATGGGCGCGTTCACCATGCCGAAGCCGATGCCGAAGACGGCGAAGGTGATGATCAGCTGCCAGATCGGGGTGTCGGCGTGCAGCAGGGTGAGCCCGGCCGCGGCCAGCGCCATCAGCGTCCCGGAGATGAGCAGCGACGGCTTGGTCCCGTGGCGGCCCACCAGCCGTCCCGACAGCGGCGAGAAGATCAGCATGCCCAGCGCCATCGGCAGGTAGAGCAGACCGGTGTGCACGGCCGAGAAGTGCCGTGTGCCTTGCAGATACAGCGACATGTCGAACAGGAACGCGCCCAGCGCGGCGAACGAGCAGACCGCGATGACGGTGGCCGAGGAGAACGGGAAGCTGCGGAAGAAGCGCAGATCGATGAACGGCGACGGGTGCCGCGCTTCGTGCCAGAGGAATCCGGCGAAGGCCGCCGCCGTGGCCGCGAAGACGATCGGCTTGCCCTCGATCAGGCCGAACACCAGGGTGAACAGCACCGCGATGGCCAGCACCTGCCCGATCGGATCCATGCTGCGCGGATTGGCCGACTTCGATTCCGGCACAAAGATGGTGGTGAGCGCGAACGCGACGGCCACGATCGGCAGATTGATCCAGAACACCGACTGCCAGCCCAGGCTGTCGATGAGCACGCCGCCGACCATGGGCCCCAGCGCGGTCGAGATGCCGACCACCGCGCCCCACACGCCGACCGCCCGCGCCCGTTCGACCCGGCCGGTGAACACGGTCGTAATGATCGACATGGCAACGGGATTCAGCATGGAACCGCCGATGGCCTGCAGAAACCGGGCGCCGATGAGGATCTCGATGGTGGGCGCGAGGCTGCACAGCAGCGAGCCGGCCGCGAAGGTGAGCAGGCCGATGCGGAAGACCCGCTTGCGGCCGAAGCGGTCGGCGGCCGCGCCGGAGAGCATGAGCAGGCTGGCGAGGGTGAGCGTGTAGACGTCGACGATCCACTGCAGCCTCGACAGCGGCGCGTCGAGATCGGTGCGAATGGTCGGGATCGCGACATTCACGATGGTCGCGTCCATGGACGAGATCAGGAGGCTCAGGCAGCAGGTCACCAGGATGATCGTCTTCCGGCGCGCGCTCAGCCCTTCGACAGTTGTAAGCACACAACTATTGTGTGCTTACAACCATTCCGATTGCAAGTGTCCGCGCCGGTGGCGCGGGTCACCTCAATGCCGGGGCGGCGTCATCTTCTCGATCACTCCCCACAGCACGCCCAGCACGTCCTCGGTCTGCTGCTCGGGAGTGCCGTAGGTGTGGGCGGACACGGTGAAGCCCGGACCGAAGGAGGCCGAGGCGACCTCGGGATCGCCCACATCGGCCCAGCCCCATTTGGTGCCGAGCACGTGCGGCAGTTTGGCGGTCCCCCAGTCCTGGCGGGTGCCGTCGGCGGCCTTGTCCGCCGGTTCCTCCATCCAGGCCAGGATCGGGCTGTCCGGTTCGTCGCGGACCTTGGCGGCGAGGAAGTCCGCGACATCGGCGGTGCTGGTGGTCGAGAACTCCCAGCCGCCGGCGCCGTGGGTGGCGGTGAGGCCGTATTCGGCGGCGACGGCGTCGATGGCCTTCGGGTACTTGGCCTCGAGCCGGTCCGCCGCCGCGTCGTCGGACTTGCGGATCATGCGCTCGCACAGCTCGCGGTCGGCGTCCGAGCCGTCGCCGTGGCGCAGCGCGTAGTCGGCGATGAAGAGCTTCGAAATCGACAGGGCCGCACGCTCTTCGGTCTCGTTCTCGGTGCCCCAGCCCACGCCGGGCACGACCGAGCGCACCGAGATGGAGGTGCGGGAGGGCACCTGCAGCGGCTCGATATCGGTGGGCCGCGGCTGGCTCGCGCTCGCGGGCCCGCTCAGGAACGCCCCCGCGACAAGCGCCCCGATCACGCCGCTCCGCAAGCCCATCGCCACCTCCGTATCGCGTTCCGCCCAGTCCACTGTGCGGCCGGAGACTGGGCGGTTGTTCACGACACGCCGAACTCGGTCAGACCGTGAGGATGGTGCGGCCCACGGCGGCGCGGGATCCGATGGCGGTGTGCGCGGCCGCGGCCTGATCCAGCGGGAAGGTCTGGCCGACGACCACATCGAGCCGTCCGGCCGCGGCCTCGGCCTGCGCGCGGTCGTGCAGGGCGCGCCAGTCGGTGTCCGGGGTCGCGATCTCGAGCAATGGCACGACGGTGATGCCCTGGGCGGCAACGGCTTCCGCGTCGACGGCGGCGAACCCACCGGCCGAGTTGCCGTAGGCGATGAGCAGTCCGCCGGGCGTCACCGCCGACAGCGCTGCGCGCCCGATCTCCCCGCCAGCGCCGTCGAGGACCACCTGCACACCACCGGTCCGTTCCCGGACCTTATCTGCCCAATCGGCCCGCGAGTAGTCGACGACCTCGTCCGCGCCGAGCCGTTGCGCCAGTGCGAGTTTCGCCTCCCCGCGCGCGGCGGCGACGACCCGGGCCCCGGCCGCCCGGGCCAATTGGATGAACAGCGTGCCCAATCCGCCCGCGGCGGCGGTGATCAGCACCCACTGGCCGGGTTCGATCGCCGCCCGATCGGTGACGGCCAGCGCGGTGCGCCCGTCGTGGGCGAGGGCCGCGGCCTGCACGAAGCTCAGCTCGTCCGGGACGACGGCCAGGGTGTCGACCCGGGCCAGCGCCTTCTCGGCGTACCCGCCGATCGGCAGCCCGCCGCCGATTCCACTCGCGGCCGTCGGGGTCGCCACCCGCTTGCCGATCCAGCTCGAATCCACCTCCGCCCCGACCGATTCGACGGTCCCGGCCACCGCGCCGCCGGGCACGAACGGCGGCTCGACCGGGAAGAAGTTCGCGGCCCACCCGCTGCGCAGGGTGGTGTCCAGGAACATGACGTCCGCGGCCGCGACCGCCACCACGACCTCGCCGGGACCCGCGACCGGATCCGGCGCCTCGGTCACCGCCAGCACCTCGGGCCCGCCGAATTCCTTCGCCTCGACCACTCGCATGTCATTGCCTCCCTACCGCTTTCGACGAACCGTTGCTGACACCAGCCTCGAACCTCGACATATGTTGAGGTCAAGCGCGGCGGTGCGGATTCCTCTCCGAGCGAACGTGGGATGAGTCATTTTCGAGGCAAGCAGCCTTGACTTCGACTCATCAGACCGCCTAGTTTGGATGCCGTGGCGAGACCCGCCACCCATCCCGGGGACAACGAAAGGTGCCTCCATGCCGACCCCGCTCCTGGACGAGCTCCGCGAAGCCACCCGCGCCCGCGAGGCCGCCAAACAGGCCGCGCAGGCCGCCGACGCCCGCTGGCGCGACAAGATCAAGAACGCCACCGCCGCCGGCGAGCGCGTCTTCCTCATCGCCAAGGCCGCGGGCGACATCACCACCTCGCGGGTGTACCAGATCCGAGACGGCGTCCGCACCGGCAGCCGCTAGCCCGTCCGGGCCGCCGCACCCCAACTCTGAACTTGCGCGCCGTGCCCCGAACCTGGTTCGGCCCGTGCGAGAATCATTGGCGTGCATGATCAGCTGAAGCAATGGGTCGAGGAGCTGACCGGTGGGGACAGCACTCGGGCCATGGCGGTGGTGACCGGAATTCCGCAGGCCACCCTGGCGCGGCATCTGGCCCTGGCCACCCCGCCCGTGGAGACGCTGATCGAGATCGCCCGCGCCTACAGCGCGAATCCGGTGGAGGTGCAGGTGGTCGCGGGGATCATCACCGAGGCCGAGGCGCAGCGCGCCGGATCCGGTAGCGCGATCCGGCAGGCGTCGACCCGGCAGTTGCTCACCGAGTTGCTGCGCCGGGAGAAAGAGGCCGAGGACACGCCGCGCGGAAAACCCACTCGCGGGGAGGCCGGCGCGAGGCTGTTCCGGTGAGCAATATCCTCCCGATCCTGGCCGCGGTGCTCTGTCTCGCCGCGGCGGCGGCCCGGCTGCCGCGGTGGAAGACCCCCGAATCGCGGCCGTTCACCATCGGCATGCTGCTGCTCGCGGTATGGGCGGTGCTGCGCACCCCGGCCATCAATGGCTCGGCCAATGAGATGACGCTGCCGAGCGGGCATTTCGAGGGATTCTCGGGATTGGTGGCGGATCTATCGCTGGTCGGGGCCGGGGCCCTGATCGGGGTGACGGTGGCCGAAGCGTGGGGGCGGGTGCTGCTCAAGCGCGCGTTCTATATCGGGCTGGCCGCGGTGGAAGCCGCGATGCTGCTCACCTACTCCCCCGTGCGGCCCTCGCACGTGACCCTGCAGACGCACAACTGGTTGCTGGCGCTGTCGGGCCTCGCGGTGAACGCGGCGGTGCTGACGGCCTCGGTACTGAGCTATCGCAGCGTGCCGGTACGGTTCCGATTACCGTTGGCGCTGTTCATGTTCGGCGGCCTCAGCGGCGTCACGCTGGCGGTGATCCGGGTGGTGACACTGCTGCGACCGGCGGGGCCGCAGGTGAATTCGTGGTCGCCGATCGTGAGCATCCCGATCTTCGGATTCGCGCTGGGATCGCTCATCGCCAGCCGGCGCATGCGCGCGCAGGAACACGAGGACATCGACGCTTGAACCGCCCGCCCGGCCACCGGGACCGGCGTTTGCCAGCGGCTTCGCGCTCGGGTAGCGCGGCCCGGCCGGTGGGCTTATGCTCGTGCCCGCAGATCCGAATCCGCTTGCCGGTCCGCGCATTTGGCGTGGCCTCGCACGCGGGCACGGTCGGGGGCATCGGGGCGCTCGCCCCGGTGGAGTAGTGCGGAAGTGCGGAGCGTGTCGGAATCAGTGAATCCGCCGAGCGGGGAGCCACAGGCCGTTCGGAGTCAGCGTCCGTTTTTCCCGATGCCGGCGGGCCTATGGGCATTGCTCGCGGGCTCGTCGGTCTCGACCGCGGCCGTCGTGGCGGTCGCGGTCTTCTTCGCCCCGAGTGACTTCCGGGTACCCCTGGCCATCGGCGCGAGCGTCGCGGCGCTGGCGTTGACCGCCGCGGTCACCGCGGCCGCCTACTACCGGGGCCGGATCGGCCAGGCCCGCCAGGAGGCGCTGGCCTACAAGGCCCAGGCCGATGCCCATGTGGCCGCGACGATCTCCACCGCGCAATCGCGAATCGCGGAGTCGGAGGCCAGAATTCACAGCCTGCAGGAGCAGGCCTCCGAGCGCGCCCGCGCGGCCAAGGAGAACGAGAACCGCCGCGCCGCCGCCATGGCCGCGTTCGCCGGGGCGGCGGGCCGCATGCAGGCGATGAGCACCAGCATGCTGGCGGAACTGCGCGAGATGGAACATCGGCACGCCGACCCGAAGGTGCTCGCCGACCTGCTCGAACTCGACCACCGCACCGCGCAGGCGGGCCGCCTGGCCGACAGCATCGCGGTCCTCAGCGGTGCGCGCTCGGGCCGCCGCTGGGCCAAACCCATTGCCATGGAATCGATCCTGCGCGGGGCCATGGGCCGGGTCGCGGGCTATCAGCGGGTGCGGCTGCGCGCCGTCACCGAGATCGCCATCGCCGGGCACGCCGCCGAGGGCGTCATGCACGCGCTGGCCGAGCTGCTCGACAATGCCTGCAACTTCTCCCCGCCGACCACCGAGGTGCACGTCTACGCCGCCGAGGTGCCCGCGGGCGTGGTGATCACCATCGAGGACAGCGGCCTGGTCATGAGCGAATCCGCCCTGCGCCGAGCCGAATCCGCGGTCTCCCGCGACCAGGGCGCCGCCGACCTCTCCTCCCTCTCCGGCACCCGCCTCGGCCTGGCCGTCGTCGGCCACCTGGCCCGCAAACACGACCTCACCGTCAGCTACCGCCCGTCGGCGATCGGCGGCACCGCCGTGGTCGTGGTGGTTCCGCGCGAACTCACCACCCGCCTGGAACGCAATACCGGCACGCTTAGCCGCATCACGCCGTTGAATACCGGCTCCACACCCACCGTGCTGCCTGGCTCCGCCGAGCGCGGCCTTCCCCCGCGGTCCGCCGAACCGGTGGCCGAGATCGCGGCCACATCGGCGAATTCGAGCGCGGCGGCGAATCCCTTCGGCGAGGCGCTACCTCGCTCCGCTCCCTCGCCGACAGTGAGCGAGCCGCCCGCCGCCTCTGCCAGTCTCGACGAAATCGCCCGGCACGCAGCGGCTTCCGGCAGTCTGCCCAAGCGCCGTCGCGGCAGCACCCTCGCGGCGGTGCACCCGGACGGCCTCGCCGCGCCGACCGCTCCTCCCCCGCCACGCCCGCCGACCTCACCGAACTCGCTGGCCGCCTTCCAGCGCGCGGTCAACGGGCGCGACGACAGCACCGCCCCCGAGGCCGCGTCCCTGACCAATCTCGGATCGACACCGGCCACGCCCGCTGCGCCGACGCCCGCCGACAGCCCCTTTCCCTCTGCCACCCAGGCGATTTCACACCCCGCCGACAACACGACCCTGCTCCCGTCCTCGCTGCTGGACGCGGTTCGGCGCGGCGAGTTCCGCGAGAAGGCCCGGGCCGCGAACTATTCGACCGGCGAGCACCGCGTCGTGCCGCCGGACGGCAAGCCTCGCCGTGACTACGACACCGGCTCTTTCCCCGCCCCTACTGCCCCTTCGGAGACCGATCGATGACAGCGTCCGCGACACATTTGGGTTGGCTGTTGGAGCAATTGCTGGTGCGCACGCCGCGTGCGCGGCACGCGCTGCTGCTGTCGGGCGACGGGCTCAAGATCTGCCATACGCCCGGACTCAGCACCGACAGCGCCGATCAGCTGGCGGCCATTGCCGCTGGGATGCAGAGCCTTTCGCACGGCGCCTCGGTGGAGTTCGGTGACGGTCGCGGCGGTGTCCGCCAGTCCATGACCGAGTTCTACGGGGGCATCCTGTTCATCGTGGAGGCGGGCGTGGGCGCGCACATCGCGGTCGTGGCCGCGGAGGACGCCGACGCCGGTCTGGTCGGCCACAATATGCGCGAGCTGGTCGAGCAGCTCGGCGAGCATCTGGCGGCCGCGCCCCGGGTCCGGGGAGCGAGCGTGCCGTGACCAGGCCAGACGAGGATCCGGATCGGCTGTACACGCTGACCGGCGGCCGCAGTCGACCGGATTCGGACGCCTTCGATCTGGTGACCCTGGTCGTCAGCGAATGTGATCCGGTGCGCGGCATGCAATCCGAGCACGCCGCCATCCTCGATATGTGCCGTGCCCCGACCGCGGTGGTGGAGATCGCCGCCGAACTGCGCCTGCCGGTCGGCATCACCACCATTCTGCTGTCGGACCTGCTGCACGCGGGCAAGATCACGGTGCGTCATCCGGATCACGCTTCGCGGCAGTGGAATTGGGTGCCCGACACCTCCACGCTCGAAAAGGTGCTCGTTGGACTCCGCAAGCTTTGACACCCGCCCGTCGCGAATGGACGCGCCCCTGCACCCCGATGCCCGCCACGGCCTCAAGATCGTGATCGTGGGCGGCTTCGGCGTCGGCAAGACCACCATGGTCCGCTCGGTCTCCGAGATCCGCCCGCTCGACACCGAGGCCACCATGACCCAGGTCGGCCAGGGCGTCGACGATCCCACCCCGGTGCCCGGAAAGTCCACCACCACGGTGGCTTTCGACTTCGGCCGGATCACCATCGACACCGAGCACGTGCTGTACCTGTTCGGCGCCCCGGGCCAGGAACGCTTCTGGTTCCTGTGGGACCGCCTGTTCACCGGCGCGCTCGGGGCGATCGTGCTGGTCGATCAGCGCCGCATCGCCGACTCCTGGTACGCCATCGACCGCCTGGAACACCAGCGCACGCCGTTCATCGTGGCGTGCAACAACTTCGGGCCCGGCTCGGCTCTGTCCGATGTCCGCGACGCGCTGGACCTGGACCCGCACATCCCGCTCATCGAATGCGATGCCCGCGACCGCGAGTCCTGCAAGAACGTCCTGATCACCCTGGTCGAGTACCTCTACCACCCGGAGACAGTGCAATGACCACGCCCGGAGCCACCTGCCCCGTGCCGCACGGAGTCGTCCCGCTCAGCGGCCCCCGCTTCCACACCGACCCGCACGCCCTCTACCGTGAGATGCGCCGCGACCACGGCGCGGTCGCCGCGGTCGAACTGCTCGGCGGCATCCCGGCCTGGCTGGTGCTCGGCTACCGCGAGATGCACCAGGTCACCAACTCCCCCGAGCTGTTCCCCCGCGATGTCAGCCTGTGGAACCAGTGGCCCAATATCCCCGCCGACTGGCCGCTGCTGCCCATGGTCGGCCCGCCCATGCCGTCGATCTACTTCACCGCGGGCGCGGAACACCGCCGCCATCTGGCCATGGTGGAACCGGCCCTGGAATCGGTGGACCCGTTCGAATTGCGCCGCGTCTGTGAGAGTTTGGCCGACCGGCTGATCGACGCCTTCTGCGGCCGCGGCGAGGCCGACCTGGTGGCGGACTTCGCCGAACCGCTGCCGGTGCTGGTGCTGGCCTGGCTGCTGGGTTTCCCGGATTCCGAGGGCCCCGGTCTGGCCCGCACCATCAAGGCGCTGGCCGACGGCGGCGCGGACGCCATTGCCGCGCACGGCCGGTTCATGCAGTACATGCAGCACCTGCTGGCCATGAAAAGGGCCGCGCCGGGCGATGATCTGACCACCCGCATGCTCTCGTACCCCGCTCAGTTCACCGACGAGGAGTACGTCAACGACCTGATGGCCGTCACCGCCGCCGGTCACCTGCCGACCGCCGACTGGCTGATCAACTCGGTCCGCCTGATGCTCACCGACGACCGTTTCGCCGCGGCCCTCGGCGGCGGCCGCCGCAGCGTCGATCAGGCCATGAACGAGGTGCTGTGGGAGGACGCCCCCACCTCGATCCTGGCGGGACGCTGGGCCGCGCGCGATACCCGCTTGGCGGACAAGACGATTCGCGCGGGCGACATGCTGCTGCTGGGCCTGGCCGCCGCCAATACCGACCCGCACGTGCGCCAGGCCGTCGGCGATGCCGCCACTCACACCGGCAACAGCGCCCATTTCGCGTTCAGCCACGGCGAATACCGCTGCCCGTTCCCGGCGCAGCAGATCGCCGAGACCATCGCCCGGACCGGTATCGAGGTGCTGCTGGACCGGCTGCCCGACATCGACCTGGCGGTGCCCGCACAGCACCTGGTGCGGCGACCCTCACCGTTCCTCCGCGGAATGACTTCTCTCCCTGTTGTTTTCACACCTGTTCGCGCTCTCGGAGGTTTCCAGTGAGTTCCGCATGCCCGCATGCCATCAGTATCGATCCGATGGTCGGAGACCTCGCGGGCGAGACCGCCCGCCTGCGCGCGGCCGGGGCGATCACCCGGATCGAGCTGCTGGGCGTCCCCGCCTGGACCGTCACCGATCACACCGTCGCGCGCCAATTGCTCACCGACACACGGCTTATCAAGAACATCAACGCCTGGAAGCTGTGGACCGACGGCGTGGTCACCCGCCAGTGGCCGCTGATCGGCATGATCGACGCAGGCCGCTCCATGTTCACCGTCGACGGTCCCGAGCACCGCCGCCTGCGCATCAAGACCACCCAGGCGCTCACCCCGCGCCGCCTGGAAGAGTTGCGCCCCAATATCGAACGGCTCACCAAGGAACTGCTCGACGATCTGGACGAGGCCGGTGCCGACGGCGCGCCCGTGGACCTCAAGGCGGTCTTCGCCTACCCGCTGCCCATGCGGGTGATCTCCGAACTCATGGGCGTCCCGCGCAGCGATCACGCCATGCTGCTGGACTGGTACAAGAAGTTCTTCTCCATGGTCACCCCGCAGGACGAGCGCCTGCAGATCATCGAAGCCATGGACGTCTACTTCACCGAGATGGTCCGCCGCAAGACCGCCGAGCCCGGCGACGATCTCACCAGCGCGCTCATCCTGGCCGACGAGGGCGGCGAGCCGCTCACCGAGGAGGAGGTGGTCGGCAACCTCAAGGCGCTGGTCGCCGCGGGGCACGAGACCACGGTCAGCCTGATCCTGAATGCCGTGCGCGCCTTGCTGACCCGCCCCGAGCAGCTGGCCCGGGTGCGGTCGGAGGAGGTCGAGTGGAAGCAGGTCATCGAGGAGACCCTGCGCTGGGACGGACCGGTCACGCACCTGCTCATGCGCTTCGCCACCGAGGACATCACCGTCGGCGACACGGTGATCGAGAAGGGTGAGGGCGTGGTCATGTCCTACCGCGCCATCGGCCGCGACACCGCGGTGTTCGGCGCGGACGCCGACGAGTTCGACATCACCCGCCCGACCGCGAATCGCAATATCTCCTTCGGCTACGGCCCGCACATCTGCCCCGGCGCGGCGCTGGCCCGGCTCGAGGCGGCCATCGGCCTGCCCGCCCTGTTCGACCGTTTCCCGGGCCTGAGTCTGGCGACCCCGGTCGAGGAGATCGTGAACCTTCCGGTCATGACGCAGAACGACATCGCCGGTATGCCGGTGCATCTGGTCTGATCGCGGCGAGCCGCTCATGCGGTCGACCGGCAACTCCTGGCAAACTCTGGCGGGTGACGACCAAGGGAGTGCTGTTGTCGGCGACCGCGTGCGCGGTCCTGCTGCTCACGGGGTGCGGGGGAAGCCATGATTCGTCGGAGTCGAAGGGCGCGCCGAGCACGCCGCGCGATGAGCTGGTGCTGACCGAATCCGAGTTCCCCGCGGGCACCAGGAAAATGGATGTGCCGCAGGAGAAGCTGCAGTCGAGCCTGTCGGATATGGACGCCATCATGGCGGGCGCGACCGTCACCCCGGACCAGTGCCGGGCCCCGCAGGTCGATCTGGCGGCCGCCGCCAAGCACGTGCTGGCCAGCTCGTCCTTCGCCCTCGCCACCTCCGAGGACATGACCAGCTATGTCGACTATGTCGCCAACGAGGTCATGGATCTCACGGCCCTGGCCGACAACCACGCGAAATGCCCCGAGGTGACGGTCACCTCGACGGCCAACGGCGACAAGATCGTCACCACCACCAAGCTGGAGAAGCTGACCGTCCCGTCGGCGATCTCCGGCACCGACGCCATCGCCTACCGCTCCACGGCCACCAGTCAGCTCGGCGACGACAAGCCGATCACGCAGACCACCTATGAGGGGTACGCGACGCTGCGCGGCATGACCGTCGGGGTGCGGGCGTCCGCGTTCGCCGATTCGCCGGACCAGTCGGCGTTCGACACCTTCTTCACGGCTGCCGTGCAGAAGGTCCAGAACGCCAAGTAAATCCGGAGCAACCCACCCCGGGAAATTCGCACTGAACCGAAACTGCTACGTTTGAGACCGGTCGCGGTTCAGGTGCACGGGGAAAGGGTTGGCGCAGCAATGTCAGGGCAACACAGGCGGTCCGAGTCGAATCCTGTCCTGCGGCGCGCGCTGATACTGGTGGCCGTTCCGGTGAGTCTGGCGCTGGCCATGATGATCGGCGTGGCGCTGGGGACCCTGCTGGGCGTGTACGCGCCGGGCTCGCTGCCCCTGCCGAACTGAGTCTCAGCCGTGGTAGCCGAGGCGGCGTGAGATCGCCCCGGCCGAAGCCACCGCTTCCTGCGCGACTTCCGAGAACCGTTCCGCCGCAAGGCGATAGGTGGGCCCGGAGACGCTCAGCGCGGCGATGATCCGGCCGTCGCTGTCCCGGATCGGTGCGGCGACGGCATTGAGCCCGATCTCCAGTTCCTCCTCGCACGAGGCCCAGCCCTGCTCCCGGATCGTCCGCAGCTGCGCCCGCAGCACGGCGAGATCGGTAATGGTGTTGGGCGCGAACGATTCCAGCCGCTTGCGCAGCCGGGACCGCAGATCGGCATCCGGCAGCTCGGCCAGCAGCACCTTCCCGCTGGAGGTGGCATGCACCGGGCAACTCTGCCCGACCCACGTCCGCAGCGCGATTCCGGCCGACCCGACGGCCTCGGCCACATTGATGATGCGGTCATTGTCGAGAATGGCGATATTCGTGGTCTCGCCCACGCGCGCGGCCAGTTCATCGCAGATGTCCTGGCTCTGGCGCGGCAGATCCATATGGGCGCTGGTCGATCCGGCCAGCCGCACGACGGTGAACCCGAGCCGGTACTTCCCGCGTTCGGACAGCTGCTCGACATACCCGCGCGCCTCGAGCACCGCCATCAGCCGCGACACCGTGGACTTGTGCACGCCGAGTTCGGCCGCGATCTCGGTGATCCCGGCCGAACCCAGCTTGGCCACGATTTCCAGTGCGGTCAGCGCCCGATCCACCGACTGGACGGGGATGCCGGACTCCGGTTGTTTCGCCATAACACATCCAGTCTATGCGGCACAGGGCTTTCCGCAGGCCGGGTGATCAGGGCACGGCGGCCCGGACCAGGTCGGCGCACTTCTCGCCCATGGCCATGATGGTGATATTCGGATTCACCGCGGGCAGCTTGGGCATGGCCGAGGCGTCCACCACGCGCAGCCCGCGCACACCCTTGACCCGGAGCTCGGGGTCCAGCACCGCCATCGGATCGTCGAGCGCGCCCATGCGGGCGGTCGCGGCCGGATGGTAGACGGTGTTGTGGGTGCGGTGCATGTAGTCGATGAGCTCGTCGTCACTCACCGCATCCGGCCCCGGAGCCAATTCCCTTGCCACCCAGTCGGATAGCGGCGACTGCTCCGCGATGCGGCGGGCCAGCCGGATCCCGTGCAGCATGACCCGCTCGTCGTGCCCGTCCGAATCGCTGAAATACCGCGGATCCACCCGCGGCTTGTCCCGGAAGTCCCGGGACCGCAACCGCACGGTGCCGCGCGAATGCCCTTGTGTCACATTGGGTGTGAGACAGAAGCCGTTCTCGGTGGTCGGATATCCCCAGCGCACGGTGTTCATATCGAACGGCACGCTGCCGTAGTGCATCATCAGATCCGGCTGGGCCAGACCGGGTTCGGTGGTGGTGAACAGGCCGATCTCCCACCATTGCGTGGAGCTGGTGACCATCGGCCGCGTGGACTCCCAGAACACCAGTCCCTCGACATGGTCGTCGAGATTGGATCCGACGCCCGGCGAATCCACCCGCACCGCAATCCCCATGTCCCGCAGGTGATCCACGGGCCCAATGCCCGAGAGCATGAGCAGCTTGGGCGTATCGATCGCGCCCGTGCTGATGATCACCTCCCGCCGGGCCGTCACCGTATCGAATCCGGTCAGATCCGGCCGCCGATATCGAGCTCCGGTGGCGCGATTCGTCTCATCGAAGACGATCTCACTCACCCAGCACCCGGTGCGAACCTCCAGATTCGCCCGCTCCCCCATGATCGGATGCAGATACGCGTGCGACGACGACATCCGCACGTTGTCCGCATCCGCATTGATCTGGAACCACCCCGCGCCATTGGCCACGGTCGCACCGCGATTGAACTGCACCGTCGGCAGCCCCACCGCGGCGGCCGCCGTCAGCACCGCGTCCCCGCACGGATCCTTGGGCGGGATGTCCCGGATCTCCACGGTCCGTTCGAGTTTCGGCAGATACGGCAGCAGCCCGTCGGGTCCCCAGCCGGTCGCGCCCATGGCCTCCCATTCCGCCAGCCCCTCAGCCGGCGGATGGAACGCGATGCACGAGTTGTGCGAGGAGCACCCGCCCAGCACCTTGGCCCGCGCGTGGCGCAGGAAGCTGTTGCCGCTGGCCTGCGGTTCGACGGGATAGTCCCAGTCGTAACCGGATTCGAGCAGCAGCATCCAGTCCTCGAGCCGGAGGATGGCTTGGTCGCCCACATCGGACGGCCCGGCCTCGAGGAGACAGACGGTGACCGACGGGTCCTCGCTGAGCCGGGCGGCCACCACGCATCCGGCCGAGCCGCCGCCGACGATGACGTAGTCGAAGGTGTCGCTCATGTCGCGGGCACCTCCGCGGCGTGGGAAGCGAGGATGCCGATGACGCGAGTTCCCCGGGCCCAGTACCAGATCAGGCCGACCAGGGCGATGGCGCCGATGTAGATGAACGCGCCCCAGGTGTTGTACCAGGGCCCGCCGTAGACGGCCGTGCGCGGCCAGGCCAGGTTGACCGCCATCCCGAGCCCCCACACCACGGCGAGGATGTTCACCGGCAGCCCCCAGCGCCCCATCGAGAAGTAGCCCTCCGCCGCGAGCTCCTCGGGCCGCCAGCCGCCCTTGATCCGCTGCCACAGCATGGGCCCGGTGACCAGCAGGTACGCCAGGTAGATCATGATCACCGCGATGGAGGTCAGCACCGTGAACACCTGCGGCTGACCGATATTGACGACCAGGATGAGCATCGACAGCACCCCGATCACCACGGCCGGAATGACCGGCGCGCTGTGCTTCACGCTCAGCTTGGCCAGCTTCTCCCCGAACGGCAGGGCGTTGTCCCGCGCCATGGCGAAGGTGAGCCG
Organism: Nocardia sp. JMUB6875; assembly: GCF_041154655.1. NCBI lineage: Bacteria > Bacillati > Actinomycetota > Actinomycetes > Mycobacteriales > Nocardiaceae > Nocardia > Nocardia sp. JMUB6875. The sequence goes on along the minus strand of NZ_BAAFGR010000027.1, from coordinate 8,235 downwards.
GATGGCCGCGGTGTGCACGGCCAGCGCGCACACGGTCACCGCGATCACGATGCAGGCCAGGAACACCTTGCCCAGCCAGCCCCACATGACCTGCTCGACGATGTACTGCAGCCCGCCGTCGGCGGTGCCGAGCTTCTCGTCGCTCAGGTTCGGTGCGGACATGACCGCGAATACCAGGATCGCGCCGCCGATCACGAAGGACGCCAACAGGGCTCGCAGAATCGCCTTGGGCGCGGTGCGGCGCGGTTCGACGGTTTCCTCGCCGAGCGAGCTGGCGGTGTCGAAGCCGTACATGACGTACCCGGAGGCCAGCGACGCGACCAGGAAGGCGCTCAGGTAGCCGCCGCTCTGCCCGGCACCGTAACCATTGCTGGAGAAGAAGACGCTCGGCCCGCGAGTCACGTGCACGCCGAGAATGATCGCGATGAGCACGGCCGCAATGAGTTCGATGAAAACACCGGCACTGTTGATCATGGCCATGAGCCGCACGCCGAAGGCATTCACGACGGTGGTGAAGACGATGAGCACGGTGCCGAGAATGACGGCGTTGGTGGCGTAATCCTTACTGCCGGTGCCGTCCCCGATTATCTGGAAGCCGCTCCAGAGTTTCGGCAGATTCAGCTGATAAGCCAGCACCACGGCCGACAGCGTGACGATCGACGCGGTGAGCATGAGCCACCCCGCCGACCAGCCCACCGCCCGGCTGCCGAGCTTCTTGGCCCAGTTGTAGACCGAACCCGCGACGGGATATTTCGCGGACAATTCCATGAAGCACAGGGCGACGGCCAGCTGCCCCACGAAGACCAGCGGCCAGGACCACAGGTAGCCGGGCCCGGCGGTGCCGTAGCCGAAATAGAACATCTGGAAGGTGCCGGTGAGGATGGAGATATAGCTGACGCCGGCGGCGAAACTCGAGAATTTCCCGATGCTCCGGCTCAGGGATTCCTTGTAGCCGAATTCCGCCATGCCGTGATCATGGGTCGGGGCGCTGGTTGGTGCGGGGGGACGGGTGGTCGTCATGACGGCCCAACTTTCGAAAATGAACGCTAAAACCTTATTCAGTTGTGGGTTTCGAACCAGCCGCCCACCGCGGGTGCGGTGTTGTGCCAGATGTGTTTGGTCTCTTGGTATTCCGCCAGCCCGCTGGGGCCGAGCTCGCGGCCGATGCCGGAGCGGCCGAAGCCGCCCCATTCCGCGGCGGGGGTGTAGTAGCCGAAGTCGTTGAGCCAGACGGTGCCGTGCCGCAGGGCGCGGGCGAAGCGTTCGGCGCGAGCGGCGTCGGCGGTGCGGACACCGGCGGCCAGGCCGTAGGCGGTGTCATTGCCGAGGGCGAGGGCCTGCTCGTCGGTGGTGAAGCGCTCGACGGTCAGGATGGGGCCGAAGGTCTCTTCCTGGACGATGCGCATGCTGCGATGGCAGTGGTCGAAAATCGTTGGCAAGTAGTAGCTTCCAGCGGCCAGGCCGGGATCGTCGGGCCGCTTGCCGCCGGTGACCAGCTGCGCGCCGCCCGCGATACCGAGCGCCACATAGGCTTCCACCTTCGCGCGATGCGCCTCCGAGACGAGCGGGCCGGTTTCGCTGGCCGGGTCGAGGCCGGGCCCGACGCGTATCTTGCGGGCGCGTGCCGCCAGCGCCGTCACGAAGTCATCGGCGATCGACTCATGGACGATCAATCTCGTTCCCGCCGAACAGACTTGGCCCGAGTGCAGGAACGCACCGGTCAGCACCGCATCCACCGCACTGTCGAACTCCGCATCGGGAAACACAATGTGCGGATTCTTCCCGCCGAGTTCGAGCGCCACCCGGGTGATGTGCCTGGCCGCATTGCTCGCGATCGTCTCGCCGGTCGCCGCCCCGCCGGTGAACGAGATCAGATCCACGTCCGGGGTGTCGGTGAGCGCGGAACCCACTGTGGCCCCGCTGCTCTGGATCAGATTGACCACGCCCGCGGGCACGCCTGCCCGGTCGATGAGCCGGACCAGCGCGATGGTGCTCAGCGGCGTGACCTCGCTGGGTTTGGCCACCATGGTGCATCCGGCGGCCAGGGCGGGCGCGATCTTCCACGACATCTGCAGCAGCGGATAGTTCCAGGGCGCGATGAGCGCGCACACGCCGACGGGCTGGCGCACGACCCGGCTGATCACGGCCGGATTCCGGGTGTCGACGAGCCGGTCCGCGCCGGTCGCGGCCAGCTGCGCGTAATACCGGAACACCGCCGCCACGTCATCGACGTCGATATAGCTCTCGCGCAGGGTCTTTCCGGTGTCGAGCGTCTCGATCCGGGCGAGATGGTCACGCTCGGCATCGAGCAGCTCGGCAATGCGCATCAGATACCCGACGCGCTCGGCCACCGGCGTCTCGGGCCAGCCTCCCGTATCGAACGCGGCCCGCGCCGCCGCGACGGCCGCCACCGCATCGGCCCGATCGGCCTCGTCCACGGTCGCGATCACCGTGCCGTCGGCTGGATTCACGATGTCCCGCGCGCCACCGCCAAGCGCGTTGACCCACTTACCGTCGATGTAAAGACAGGGCGGACAACAGAGTTCGTCCTCACTCAACATTGCGGATCCTCGATCCGCCCCTTGGCCCAGGCATGGAATTCGGCAATATGGTGCTCGGCCGGAACCAGCACCCCGCCCTTCCGATACGCCCGCGAGGACATGGCCGGCTGGGTGCGTTCGCAGGCCGCGAAATCCTGTTCGTTCACCCGATGGAACAGTTCCACGGAATGATCGAGCACGCCGCCGGATTGGATGACGTCGGGCGCGTAGAGCCAGTCGCATTCGACGATGGTGCGGTCGTGCGCCATCGGGTACATGCGGTGGAAGATGACGTGGTCCGGGACCAGGTTGACGAACACCGTGGGCTTGATGGTGACGGCGAAGTACTTGCGGTCCTGCTCGGGAGCCAGCCCGGGCAAAGCCTCGAACCCGGCCCGGCCGTCCACGGTGAAGCCGTCCACACGCTCCCCGAACTCAGCCCCGTGCCCGACGTAGTACTGCGCCGCATAGCCTTTCGCGAACTCCGGCAGCACTTCGACCAGTTCCGGGTGAATGGTCGCGCAGTGGTAGCACTCCATGAAGTTCTCGACGATCAGCTTCCAGTTGGCCGCCACGTCGTAGACCACGCGCTTGCCGACCGCGAGCCGTTCCATGCCGTAGTGATCGATGGCCGCGGGATCACCCAGCCGCCCGGTGACCGCGCCCATGACATCGGTCTCGAACGAGGGCGGCTCGTCGGCCAGGCACACCCAGGCGTATCCGAGCCATTCCCGTAGCGCGACCGGGACCAGGCCGTAGGCCTCGCGATCGATGGGCGCACCCGAATCATCGCGCAGGGTGGCCATATTCGGCGCCGCCACCAGCTTGCCGTCGAGCGCGTAGGTCCACGCGTGATAGGGGCACCGCAGCGTCCGCCGCACCTGGCCTTCGTTCTCGGTGCAGATCAGCGCACCGCGGTGTCGGCACACGTTGAGGAAGGCACGCAGCTCGCCGTCGTGACCGCGCACCACGAGCACGCTCTCCCGGCCCACCTGGACGCGACGGAAGGCACCCGGATCGGCCAGATCTCCGGCGCGTGCCGCACAGAACCACATCTTCTCGAAGATGTGCTCCTGCTCCTTGATGAAAACAGCGGGATCGCAGTAGTACTCGCCGCCGAGCGTGGGAATCAATGCCGAACTCACAGGGACACCAGCCTTTGCGGGGCGAACAGGTCGATGGGGTGGCGGGTGGCGCCGGTGGTGGCCAACTCGGCCAGGATCTCGCCGACCACCGGCACAAACTTGAAGCCGTGCCCGGAGAATCCGCAGGCCACGGTGACGGCGGTGTGCGCCGGGTGCTGGGCGATCACGAAATGCTGGTCCGCGGTATTGGAGTACATGCAGGTGGCGGTGTGAATGGCCCGCCCGACCAGCGCGGGCAGCAATTCGCGTACCCGCGTGCGCATTTCGGTGATCTCCTCCGGATGCACCTGTCGATCGATGGTCTCGGGCGTGCAGCGGATGCCCTTGCGGAAGAACGCGGTCTTCACCCCGCCGTCCTGGCCGTCGATGGCGGGGAAGCCGTATATCTGTGCGCCGGAGTCGTTTTCGGCGATATAGATCGGATCACCCTCGAACTTGCGGGACCCGACGACCGGATCGAACCAGTACATGACCTGGCGTTCGATCTCGATCTCGACACCCAGATCGGCGAGCAGGCCGGGAGCCCAGGCACCGGGGCAGATCACCAGGCGGCCCGCCGAGTAGGTACCCGTCCCGGTCGTGACGGTGACCCCCGAACCCGTGTCCCGCCACGATTCGACCACCTCGCCATACCGCAGCGTCGCCCCGTGCGCGGCAGCCAGATCCAGGTGCGCGGCTACCGTGCGTTCGGGCCGGGCGAATCCCGCCATGTCCTCGTAGAGCCCGACGAAATGCGGCTCCGGCGTGAAATTCGGGAACCTGGCCCGGATTTCGCTCGCGTCGAGCAGGTCGTGCGGCAGCGACCATTCGCGGCTGGCGCGAATGCTGCCCGCGACGGTAAGACTGTCCGGCGGACCCACATACAGCCCGCCGGTCAGCCGGTACACCTCGTCCCCGGAATCCTTGGCCAGCTGCTCCCACAGCTCGTACGAGCGCAACAGCAGCGGCACATACGCCGGATCCTCGAAATACGACTGCCGGATGATGCGCGACCCGCCGTGACTGGAGCCGCGGTCGTGAGCGGGCGTGAATCGTTCCAGGCCCAGCACCCGTTGCCCGCCGCGGGCCAGGTGGTAGGCGGCGGCACTGCCCATGCCGCCCAGGCCGATGACTATGACGTCGTAGGTTTCGGTCATGACGGTTACCTCCGAATCCGTGCCATCTCGGGATCGACCACCGGCTCGGTGTGCACTCGTCCGGTGAATCGATCTGTCAGATAGGCGATTTCGACCTCGTCGCCGGGCCCGACCGGGGCCCGGAGCCAGGCGTAGCAGAGGGTGCGCCCGATGGTGGCGGAATAGCCCGCGCTGGTGACGTACCCCGCGATTTCGCCATTGACGAAGACCGGTTCCTTGCCGAGCACCACGGCGGTCGGGTCGTCCAACATCACCGTGCGCAGCACCCGCGCTGGCGGCTCGGCGGATTCGAGGGCCTTCTTGCCGAGGAAGTCCGGCTTGCTCATCCGGACGGCGAATCCGAGCCCGGCGGCCTCCGGGGTGTGCTCGGTGGTCATATCGGTGCCCCAGGAGCGGTAGCCCTTTTCGATCCGCAGGCTGTTGAAGGCGATGCGCCCGGCCGCGATGACCCGGTGTTCGCGACCGGCCTGCCACAGCAGATCCCACAGTGCCGCACCGTATTCGGCACTCGTGTAGATCTCCCAGCCGAGTTCGCCGACGTAGGAGACCCGCATCATGGTGACCGGGATGCTGCCGAGATAGGTGCGCTTGGCTTTGAAATATCCGAAGGCCTTGTGCGACAGATCATCCGGGCACAGCGGCTGAACCATCTCCCGCGCGGCAGGCCCCCACACGCCGACACAGCAAGTCCCACCGGTGATGTCGCGCAGCGTGACACTGCCGTCGCCGGGCAGATGACGGGTGAACCAGTCGAAGTCGAGCGGGCCGTTCGCGCCGACCTGGAAGAGTTTCTCCTCCAGCCGTGCAACCGTCAGATCGCTGCGCACCCCGCCATTGGCGTCCAGCAACAACGTGTAGGTGACCGAGCCAGGCTTCTTACCAACGTCGTTCGTGGTCAGCTCCTGCAGAAGCGCCACCGCCCCCGACCCCGACACCTCGTACCGGGTCAACGGCGTCATGTCGAACATCGCGACATGCGTTCGCGTCCAAGCGGCCTCGGCGATCGAAATGGGCGAATAGAACGCCCCCGACCAGCTGTCCCGCTCCGGAAACGCCACACCCTGCGCGGCCACCTCGTCCATCAAGGCCGCATTGGCCTCGTACCACGCCGGCCGCTCCCACAGCGCGCCCTCGTAGAAGAACGCCCCCAACTCCCGCTGCCGCGCATGGAACGGGCTCGTCCTGATATCCCGCGGTTCGCTCCGGTACTGATGCGGATGAATGATGTCGTACACCTCGACGAACGCCTGCACACTGGTCCGCCGAATGAACTCCGGACTGCGCGCCGCCTCCTCGAACCGGTACAGATCCGCCTCGTGCAGGTCGATATCGGTGCTGCCGTCGACAATCCACCGCGCCACCGCCCGCGCCACGCCCGCCGAATGGGTCACCCACACCGCCTCGGCCACCCAGAATCCGGCCAGGTCGCGATGCTCGCCGAGGATGGGGAAGCCGTCGGGCGTGAAGGAGAAGATGCCGTCGAAGGCTTCCTCAACGGCGGTGCCACCAAGCGCAGGCAGCAGATCCAAGCTTGCGGCCCAGGCCGGTTCGAACTCGCCAGGCGTGAACGGCAGCATGGACGGCATCGCTTCACCGGCCGTATCCCGCAACAGGTTGTCCATATCGACGGGTCGCGGCGTGTGCCCGTAGTACCCGATGCCGATGCGCTCACCGAAGGTCCGGTAGTACAGATCCGCATCCTGATGCCGAAGAATCGGCAGCCGCTCGTCACCGCCGAGCGCAGGCACCACCCCGGTCTTGACGAACTGATGCGCCATCGGCACCAGCGGCACCGTAAGCCCCACGCCCCGACCCAATTCCGCACCCCAGAACCCGGCCGCACTCACCACGATATCGGCGGGCAACTCCTGACCGTCCCGATTCCGCACCCCCGTGACCCGCCCGTGCGCCGAAAGCACCTCGACCACTTCGCAATACCCGATGAACCGCGCCCCACGATCCGCCGCCGCCCCGGCCTGCCGCTCGGCGGCCCGCACGGCCGCGGCCAAACCATCGGTGGGAGTGTGCAATCCGCCGAGTATCCGATCCGCATCAAGCATGGGATACCGCTCCGCGCATGCCCCAGGATCCAGAATCTCCGCCTCGATCCCCCAGGCCTGCGCCCACCCGCGCCGCCGATGCAGTTCGGTCCACCGTTCCGGCGTGGTAGCCACCTCCAGCCCGCCGACGGCATCGAACGCATCCAGCGCCCCGAACTTCTCGACGGTGTAGCGGGCCAGCTCCGCCATGGTCTTGGACGAGTTGGTCTGGAACACCAAACCCGGTGCGTGCGAAGTGGATCCGCCGGTCCGGAACAACGGCCCCCGATCCAGGACGGTGACCTCGGTCCACCCGAGCCGGGTGATTTCGTCGGCCAAGGCGGTACCCACGATTCCCGCACCGATGATGACGACTCGCGGCTGCATGACCGAGCCTCCAGAGTGTTGCGTATTGCGCACCATGTGCCGTAATACGCAACTATGCTCCGCCCGGCAGCGACACCTGTCAACCGGAATGGAATTATTCGTATTCCGTTTGTTTCCCGGGCATTTCACACAGGTAAGGCCCGGCAGCACACAATGCGCTACCGGGCCTGGAAAGCCCCGACGACACCGCTCAGGGCCGCATGCCGGATTCCGTCCAGCGCCGGAAAACCTCGACCTTCTCGGCGGACCACGCACCGTCACACGGCATGGTCCCGGCATTCAACCGGTCGAGAATCTCGGCGGCGTGCTTGGTGACGTCGTCGAGGGACCACAGGTCGAACACGAAACTCATCGACCGCTGATCCTTCTCGCGGAACAGAGGTTTGATATGCGCGGCGAACCCCACCGACTCGTCGTGTCCCGGCAGCACCGGCTCGGCGGAGTCGTCGGCCTGCTTCGCCTCATAAACCGGCGGCCCGAGCGGACCCCAATCCCAGTCCGGCGCAGCACCGTCGGCGACGGATGCCCATTCCACGAAAGCGGCTAGGGCGGAACGGAATTCACGATCGATGGGCAGCCCGCTCTCCGTGGCCGCCCGCAAGCACAACAGCACCCACCGCTCGCGCTGCTCCTCGGTGAGGATCGGCCGCGCTAGTGACGGCTCGTCGTCCCGAGGCGGCGCCCCGAACGCCACCGCCATCCAATCGGCCTCGCGCCGAGCACGATCCGCGTCGACATCACCGAACACCGCGGCCAGCATCGGATCGTCGGGAATCAACTTCTCGTAGAGCAACGCGGTCATCCGATTCAACGCCGGATACCCACCCGCCCACTCGAACAGCGTCGGCTCCTGCCCCGGCGCGAGCACCGGATGCTGGAACCCGACATACCAATGCATTCCGCTGCAGAACGGCTTGTTCCGGGACTGCCCGCAAAGACACCGCGCATAGTGCTCGTCCGACGCCCCCTGCGCCCGCTCGACCGAACC
>NZ_BAAFGR010000026.1:0-60502 GCF_041154655.1 Nocardia sp. JMUB6875 | reverse complement strand
CCAACATCCCCGTCTTCACCACCAACCGCGGCGGCCAACTCACCTACCACGCCCCCGGCCAACTGGTCGGCTACCTCATCGCCCGCCTCCAACCCGGCGAAGGCGTCGTAGACCTCATCCGCGACGTCGAACACCGAATAGTCGCAGTCCTTTCCGAACTCGGCATCCCCGCCGAACGCCGCGAAACCCCACCCGGCTCCGAACTCCTCACCGGGGTCTGGACCCGAGACACCGGCCGCAAAATCACCTCCATCGGCATGCGAGTAGGCCGCAACGTCTCCACCCACGGCTTCGCCCTCAACGTCACCGGCGACCTAACCCCCTGGAAACTCGCCATCGCCTGCGGCCTACCCGACGTCGACATGACCTCGGTCGAAAGGGAACTAGGCGACGAGAAGGCCCCGACGATGCGGCAGGTGGTGGCTGCCGTCGCCGAGGCCTTCGAGGCGACCGAGCCCGCTCAGTGAGCGAGAGCCGGTGCGCCGGTGGATGATTCGAGGACAGCGCGTCGGCTGGGGAGGAACAGGGAGACGACCGCGCCGACCGCGACGATGGCGGCGCCGACCTTGACCGCCGGGATGAGGCCGTCGACGTAGGCCTCGGGGCTCAGATACGAGCCGTGGGAGGCGAAGACCGAGGCCAGGACCGCAACGCCCATGGCGACACCGACCTCGCGGATGGTGTTGTTGGCGCCCGAGGCCATGCCCTGATCGGCGGGAGCCGCGCTGGCCATGACGGCGGTGGCGGTGGGCGCGAAGGTCAGGCCCATGCCGATGCCACCCAGGACGAACGGCGCGATGAAGGAGCCGTAGGAGACATCCACGCTCGTGATCAGCGCCATCCACAGCAGCGCCACCGACAGGAACACCTGACCGACGGCGATCAGCGGCCGCACGCCCACTCGATCGATGACGAGGCCGGCCAGCGGCGCGACGACCATCGGGGCCAGGGTCCACGGCAGCGTCCGAATGCCCGACGCGAGCGGCGAATAGCCTTGCACCACCTGGAAGTACTGGGCCAGCAGGAAGATCGAGCCGAACACGCCCACGGAGAACGTGAACAGCACGGTGTTGACGGCGCTGAAGCTCCGCGACCGGAACAGCCGCAGCGGCAGCATCGGCTCGGCATTGCGGCTCTCCCACACGACGAAGGCCGCCAGCAGCACCGCGCCGCCGATCAATCCGGTCAGCACCTTGGTCGAGGTCCAGCCGTCATCGGCGCCGTGAATGACACCCCACACCACCGCGAACACGCCACCCGCCGACAGCAGCAGCCCGACCGGATCCAGTTTCTTCGCGCCACCGAAGGATTCGTTCAGCACCCGGGCCGCGAGCGGCACGGCGAGAATCCCGATCGGCACATTCAGCCAGAAGATCCACTGCCAACTCAGCCCGTCGACGACCGCACCGCCGACCACGGGACCGAGCGCCACACCGAGCCCGGAGATCCCACCCCAGATACCGATGGCAGCGCTGCGCATCTTCTCGGGCACCGCCGCCGACAACAGCGTCAGCGACAGCGGCATAACCGCCGCCCCGCCGAATCCCTGCACCGCGCGGGCGGCGATCAGCATCCACGGTTCGGTGGCCAAGGCGCAGGCCGCCGAGGCCAGCGTGAACAGCGCGATTCCGATCACGAACAGGCGTCGCCGCCCCAGCCGGTCGCCGAGCGCGGACGCGGTGAGCAGCAGCGAAGCGAAGGACAAGGTGTAGGCGTTCACGAACCACTGCAGGTCGGTGAGCGAGGCGTGCAGTTCGGTGCGGATGACCGGCAACGCGTTGGTGACCACGAGATTGTCCAGCGTGACCATGAACATCGGGATGCCCACGGCCGCCAGGATCGCACCGAGCGGACGCCGCTTCGGCGCGGACTCGCCTGCGCGAGAGGAAGTTTCGAGTACTTCAGTCATGACCAATCCCTTGTTGTAATCGACTGATAACTAGAGAGTATGCATCGACTGATAACATGTCAATGGCAGCTAGGATTCCCCGACGACGCCGGAATCTTCACGACGAGGAGGCTCGACAGCCATGACCAGGACCCGGATGACGGCCACCGAGCGCAGCGCCGAGGTACTCGCGGCCGCGACCTCCGCGTTCGCCGAATCGGGTTACGCCGCAACGAAAACCGATGAGATCGCGCGGCGCGCCGGGGTGTCGCAGCCGTATGTGATCCGGTTGTTCGGCACCAAGCAGCAGCTGTTCCTGGCCGTACTGGACCAGGTGTGTGATCGCATCGAGGAAATCTTCCGCACCGGGGCCACCCAGGCCGAGCCCGACGCCTCCCCGAAGGATCGCCTCGACGCCCTCGGTGAGCACTTCGGCGAGCACTTCCTCACCGAACGCGATCTATCCAGGGTCTTCCTGCAGGGCATCGCGGCGGCGAACGAACCGGCCATCGGCGCGAACATCCGCACACACTTCGGACGGCTGTACAACCTCGCCAAGGAGCTCACCGGCGCCACACCCACAGAGGTCCGGCGCTTCTTCGCCACCGGCATGCTGCTCATCGACCTGACCGCGCTGCAGGTCACCGAAGACTTCGACGATGCCCCGCCGTGGGCCACCGAGATCCTCGGCAGCCTCGGCGAGGACGGCGTCTAACCCCGCACCGGCTCCGGGGCGTCCGGTTCGGCGTCGGCCTCGATGATCTCCTCGGTCGGCTCGGGCAGCTTGCGCGCCAGCACCTCACCGCGGAAGAACGGCGGCATGACGCGCGCCAGCGTCAGGTAGATCGGAATGCCGATCAGCAGCGTGCCCACGCCCAGCACGAACACCGCGCTGAACCACGAGGTGACCGCCGTCCAGCCCGCCGCGAACAGCAGCGCCAGCCCGCCCAGCGTCGGCAGGATGCCCTTGATCACGAGTGTCCTTGGGTTACCGGCGAATTCGTGCCGGTAGAGCCAGGCGCAGCTGAGTCCGGTGAGCCCGTAGTACAGGCCGATGGAGATGCCGATGGCCGTCACGGCCTCGGCGATCAGGCGGCCGCCCGAGGCGAAGTTCAGCGCCACGTACAGTGCCACCGAGACCCCGCCGAACACCCAGGTCGAGAACACCGGCGTGCGGAAGCGCGGATCGATCCGCCCGAACGCGGCGGGCAGCGCGTGATGCAGCGCCATCGAATAGGTGGTGCGCGCGGTCGGCAGAATCGTGGTCTGGGTGGAGGCGGCCGCCGAGGTCAGCACCATGCCGAACAGCAGGTACACCGCCGCGGTCCCGATCCAGCTGTCGCCGAACACGGCTCGGCCCAGCGCGCCCAGCACATCGTCGACGTGATCCGGATTGGCCAGCCCCAGCCCGTCGGTGCCGACGCCCGCGTACGCCTGCGCGGCCACGGTCACCAGCAGGTACAGCGCGACCAGGGTGATGGTCGACAGCACCGCGGACCGCCCGGGCGTATGCCGCGGATCCACGGTCTCCTGGTTCACCGACACCGCCGAGTCCCAGCCCCAGTAGATGAACACCATCAGCAGCAGCGCGGTCACGAAGTCCGAGAAGGACCCGATGGCGAAGGGGTTGAACCACTCCCAGCTCGGCATCCCGGACCCGTCGGGCCCGTGCCCCAGCATCACCCGGGTCAGCGCGACCGCCGAGAACACCACGAGCATCCCGAATTCCACGCTCAGCAGCACCGATTGCAGCCGCGCCGACACATCGATGCCGCGCACCGCGACGAGTGTCATGACGATCAGATAGAGGATGCCCAGCCCCAGCACCCACAGGCTGGTCCCGTCCGACCCGATCCCGTGCGCCCCGAACAGATGGAAGGTGTACTGCGAACTGATCTGCGCCAGGCTCGCCATCACCAGCAGATCCGACACCACGATGGCCCATCCGGCCATCCACCCGGTGAACGGCCCGAACGCCCGCGTCGCCCACACGAAGGTGGTCCCCGGATCCGGTTCCACCTCATTGAGATCCCGATACCCGATTGCCACCAGCAGCATCGGCACGAAGGCCAGCACAACGATGATCGGCGATTGCGCCCCGACGGCCACCACGACCAATCCGAGCGTGGCGGTAATGCTGTACGCCGGCCCCGCCGACGCCACCCCGATCACCACACTGGAGACCAGGGACAGCGCACCGGACCGCAGAGTGCTGGGCGAAGTCACGTCTCGAAAGAATACGGGCAAATCCCCAGCACACCGAATCGGGGCGGACGGCTCACTTCGTGTTCTGGACGCGCGAGCTCGAGTAGAGGCAAATCGCCGCGGCGGCAGCGAGATTCAGGCTCTCGGCACGACCGTGGATGGGGATGCGAACGCGATGGGTGGCGCGCTGAGCCACGGCCTTGTCCAGGCCGTGCGCCTCGTTGCCGAACAGCCACGCGACCGGGCCGCGCAGAATCTCGTCGGCGTCGTCGAGATCGACCTCGCCCCTGGCCGTGGTGGCCAGGATCGCGATGCCCGCCGCCTCGAGCGCGTCGAGGGTCGTATCGATATCGCGGGAGCGGGCGACGGGGACGTGGAAAAGGCTTCCGGCGCAGGCGCGTACGCATTTGCCGTTGTGCGGATCGACCGAATCACCGGCCAGCACGACACCGTCCGCGCCGACGGCGTCGGCGACTCGAATCAGGGTGCCCGCGTTGCCCGGATCGGCGATCTCGACCGGGACGGCCAGCATGCGCGGCGAGGCGTCGAGCACCTCCCGCAGCGGCACATCCACCTGACGGCACACGGCGACCAGTCCGGGCGGAGTCACGGTCTCCCCCAGCATCTCCGCGGCGCGGTCACTGACCAGCGTGGTGCGCACCCGCTGGGCGGCGGCGCTCGCCACCAGCTCGTGCTCGCGCTCGGCGGCCCGGTTGGAGAAGAACAGCTCCTCGATCCGGCCCGTATCCAGGGCCGCGGCAACCGAATTCGCGCCCTCGGCCAGGAACAGCCCGGTCTTGCGGCGCATCGGGCCGCGATGCAGCTTGACAGCCGAAACGACCCGCGAATTGCGCTCGGAGAGCGCTTCCGCGGGTCGTTTCGAATCGTGTGTCGTCACGCAGGCCGAATCAGGCGGCCGGGGCGTTGACGTCGGCCGGCAGGGCGGCCTTGGCGGCGGCGACCAGCTGGGCGAAGGCCTCGGCGTCGGAGACGGCGAGCTCGGCCAGGATCTTGCGGTCCACCTCGATGCCGGCGGCCTTGAGGCCCTGCATGAAGCGGTTGTAGGTCATGTCGTTCAGACGCGCGGCGGCGTTGATACGAGTGATCCACAGCTGACGGAAGTCACCCTTCCGCGCCCGGCGGTCCCGGTAGGCGTAGGTGAGCGAGTGCAGCTGCTGTTCCTTGGCCTTGCGGTACAGGCGCGACCGCTGACCGCGGTAGCCCTTGGAGGCCTCGAGAACGGAACGGCGCTTCTTCTGAGCGTTGACGGCCCTTTTGACGCGTGCCACTTTTCTGTCCTTGTTCGTAAGGGGCGCTGGGTTTCTCGCGGGAGACCCGGATTGATGCGCCCGAGGTAGTCGGTTTATGCGTTCCGCGAACGGATCGCGTGCGGCTGGCTCAGCCCTATTTACTTGGCGAGCAGCTTCTTGACGCGAGCGACGTCCGCCTTCGCGACGACCTCCACGCCGTCCAGACGACGAGTCCGGGTGGTCGGCTTGTGCTCGAGCAGGTGGCGGCGGTTCGCCTGCTGACGCAGCAGCTTGCCGCTGCCCGACACCTTGAATCGCTTCGAGGCGCCGCTGTGGCTCTTCATCTTCGGCATGGATTTCCTCTATCTGTCGTGCCGAAGGCGCGCAGGAACTACACGCCTTCGGAGCTTCTCGTTATTACTGCTGCGGGGTGGCCGGTTCGGCAGCCGGGGCTGCGGTCTCGGCCGGCGCGGCCTCGGCAGCCGGAGCGGCGGGCGCATTGCTGCGCTGCTGCTGCGAGCTGGCGTCGTTCTGCGCCTTCACCCGCGTCTTCGCGCCCTTGTGCGGCGCGAGGACCATGGTCATGTTCCGGCCGTCCTGCTTGGCCGAAGTTTCGACGAACCCGAGATCGGCGACGTCGGCGGCCAGTCGCTGCAGGAGCCGGAAGCCGAGTTCCGGACGCGACTGCTCGCGGCCACGGAACATGATGGTGACCTTGACCTTCGACCCGGCCTCGAGGAAGCGCATCACGTGTCCGCGCTTGGTCGCATAGTCGTGGTCGTCGATCTTCGGCCGGAGCTTCTGCTCCTTGATCACGGTCTGGACCTGGTTCTTCCGGGACTCACGCGCCTTCTGCGCGGTCTCGTACTTGAACTTGCCGTAGTCCATGATCTTGCACACCGGCGGGCGTGCATCCGGGGCGACCTCGACCAGGTCGAGGTCAGCTTCCTGAGCGACGCGTAGTGCATCTTCAACACGCACGATCCCAACCTGCTCGCCACCCGGTCCGATGAGTCGGACCTCGGGAACGCGGATGCGATCGTTGATGCGGGTCTCAGTGCTGATGGGGCCTCCTAGGTCAAGCGGTTCGTCAACGACCGCAAGCAATAACTGCAACCCCAATTTCAACACGAAAGCCCCGCGCTGGTATTTCACCACCACGGGGCCCGAGTCGACCGATCCGCGACGCGAACATGCCGCATCACGCCGCACGCAGGAAAAACCCACGCGCAGAACCCATCAAGTAAATGATGGGCGACCGGACCGTCGAACCTCACTGCGAGAGCGGATTGACGGTGGGAGTCGGGCTCCACTTGATGCCCCGAGTCGATTGCATGAATCAGTCCGGGACGGTCGTCGCGGAAGAGTCTAACACTCATAGCCGTGAGCTCCGAATCGGCGGCCCCCGCGACCAGCGCCGACCCGCTCGATGGGATGCTCTACCCCATGAGCGAGGCAATCATGAACGACGACTCGGCCCTCATCGACGGCGAGGTGGTCCGCGAACTGGCCGACATCCCCGCGGTCGAGGTGATCAGCCGCGCGGCCGTCATGCTGATGAGCTCCGCCGCCGAGAAGCTCGGCCTCGGCGAAGCCGATCCTGCCACCAGCCCCCACCTGGACCTCGACGAGGCCCGCCGCGTCATCACCGCCCTCGCCGGCCTGGTCACCGCCTCCGTCGAATACCTCGGCCCCCACGCCGGCCCCATCCGCGAGGGCCTCCAGTCGTTGCAGCGCGCCTTCCGCGAAGCCTCGGAATACCCCGACGCCCCCGGCGCGGGCCCGGGCGAGAAGTTCACCGGCCCGGTCTACTGATCGACCGCTATCCCGGCGAGCAAGGTCGCGACTACCGCCGCGGGCTCGGGTGCGACGGAAGCAGATCCGGGGAGGAGCACCGAGAGCACCTGGTCGTGGCAGATGCCGACGAGAACCGCGGTGGCCGCGTCGATATCGGCGGTCGCGGCGAGGCGGCCCAAGCGCTGTTCGCCGGTCAGGTAGTCCGACAGGAGGATTCGCCAGTCCGTCTGCTCGCCCGGCAGTTCCGCGAGGCGGGTCAGGACGGCCGGGGCGGACAATAGGGCGGCGAAGACCGGGACGACTGCGCGGTGCAGGGCCAGGCCGGCGGTGAGGTAGGCGCGAAGATTCTCCTCGACCGTGCCCTTCCCCGGGGTGGGCAATTCGCCGAGGGCGCGGTGTGCGGCGTCGACGTGGGAGCGGACCGCGGCGGCCAGTAGTTCGTCCTTGTCCGAGAAGTGGTTGTAGAGGACGCCGTCGGCTACGCCGGCGGCGCGGGCGATGGCGCGGACGGTGAGGCCGGGCGCGCCGTGCTCGGCGATCAGGCGCTGGGCGGTGGTGACGAGGTGGTCGCGGAGGGCGTCGTCGGAGCCGCGCAGCGCCGCTGCCTTTCTCGGGGACATGCTGGTTACGGTAGCGGGGTGGTGGCGGTGACCAGCCAGGCCGCCACGCGGAGGCGGACGCCGTCGGGGGTGGCGTGGGGGGTCAGGGTTTCCGAGACCGCTTGGCGGACTTTGTCGTCGGTGGCGAAACCGGCCAGGGTGCGGTGGTAGTGGACGGGGCCCCAGCCCATGATGAATTCGGTGGCGTCGGGGATGTCACGGCCCCAGATGCCTTCGGCCTCGCGGTATTCGATGGCGATATCGGTGAAACCGGCTGCGGTGAGCAGGGTTCGGATTCGGTCTGGGTCGGAGAACGGGCCTACCGACGGACTGACGACGAAGTTGTCGAGATGGGCTGCGGCAGCGCCGAATACGGCCCCCAGATCGGTGCCGGGCATCGGGGGCATGGCGACGAAGGCGAGGCGGCCGCCGGGGCGCAGGGCCCGGGCGATATTGGCGAAGGCCGCGGTGGGGTCGGCGAAGAACATGATGCCGAAGCGGCTCAGGGCGGCGTCGAAAGCATTGTCGGGGAAGGGATGGATCTGGGCGTCGCCCTGCTCGAAGGAGACGTTGGGGACGGCCTCGGCGGTGGCGAGTTCGCGGGCTCGGGTGAGCATCGGGCCGGAGAGGTCCACTCCCGTCGCAGATCCGGAGGCGCCGGTCGCGGTGCCGGTGCGCCGCGCGGCGGCCCGGGTCAATTGACCGTTGCCACAGCCGATGTCGAGGACATGGTCGCCGGTGGTGACCCGGGCGGCGGTGAGGAGGGGTGCGTTGAAGCCGTGATTGACGGCGTCGTAGCGGTCGAAGTTGCCGGCCCAGTGCTCGCCCTCGTAGCCGTTCCAGGCTTCGGACTGGGCGGTATTCACGATTTCGGTCATGCTCGACTCCTTATGAACAAACGTTCATGAACGTACGTTCATAATGTGCTCGAAGTCGAGGGGCAGTCAAGACCCCCTAGGACACATGGGTTTTGGCTGTCGGTGGGCTGTGCCATGCTTCGGGGCATGGCACGGATACTGCTGGCACCCGGGTTCTGGCTCGGCGCATGGGCGTGGGATGAAGTGGCCGAACACCTTCGGGGGCTCGGGGACGAGGTGACGGCCCTGACGCTGCCGGGGCTGGATCCCGACGACCCGGATCGGCTCTCGGCGACGCTGGAGACCCAGGCGCGGGCGATTGTGGCGGCCGCCGGGGAATCGGCGGTCCTGGTATCCCATTCGGGAGCGGGTGCGGCCGCCTATATGGCGACCGATCTAGCACCCGAGGTCTTTTCGCGCGCCATCTACGCCGACACCGCACCCATGCCGGACGGGTTCGTGCTGAACCCGGCGCTGGGCGACGCGGTCGATTTCCCGCTACCGCAGACCTGGGAAGAGGTCGAGGCGGCCGGGAACAGCCTGGCCGGACTGGACGACGCGCAGCTCGCGCGCTTCCGCGAGCGGGCGGTATCGGTCCCGGCCGGGGTGGCGGGGCGGCCGATCTCCCTGAGCGATTCGGCTGCGCGGCTGAAGGTTCCGACCACGCTCATCTGCACCAGCTATCCCTCGGAGTTGGTCCAGCAGCTACGCGATGCCGGGGAGCCGCCGCTGTTCCGCGAATTGCGCAATATCGATGCCGAATACCTCGACCTGCCGACGGGACACTGGCCCATGTGGTCGAAGCCGATCGAGCTGGCGGACCTGATCCACGAAGCGGCACAGCGCTGACCGCCTGTTAACACTTGCCGCCGCATGGGACATTACCGGGTTGCAGGTTAATCGCCTGCGCTGCTGGAAGATCGAAAACGTTGGCGACACGAACGCGGTGCTGGTTGGATGCCGGAGTATCGCCTCGTTCGGCGCGGACGCGGGCGAACTCCTGCATACTACGACGGGCAGCGGCAAGGCTGTCCTCACTACGAGATCGAAATGGACTTCGGGGGTTGTACATGAATGAAGTGATGTCCCAAGCCAAAAGCACCTCGCGACGCCGCATCCGGCGTGGCGTCCTGCCGCTCGTGATCGCCGCGGCCGCGACCGCCGCCCTGGTGACGGGTTGCTCCTCGTCCTCCACCTCGGACAGCAAGGCCACCACCTCGCAGGCGGCCCCGCCGTCGCAGCTGCCCGACGGCGCGCAGATCGTCGCCGAGTCGGCCAAGACCACCCAGACGCTGCAGTCGGTGCACGTCGTGCTCGACGTCAAGAACCTCCCGACCCTGCCGGTCGAGAGCCTCAAGGGCGACGTCACCAACCAGCCGCAGGGCTCGGGCCAGGCCATCGGTGAGGCCAAGGTCAAGGTCAAGCAGGACGCGGACTTCACCACCACCAAGTTCCTGGTCGTCGACAAGACCCTCTACACCGGCGACGGCAGCAAGTACGCCCCCGTCGGCCCCGCCGAGAAGATCTACGATCCGGGCGTCCTCCTGGACAAGGACCTGGGCCTGGCCAATGTGATCGGCAAGGTGCAGAACGCGAAGGCCGAGGCCCGCGAGAAGATCGACGGCGTGGACACCGTGAAGGTGACCGGCACCATCGACGCCAAGGTCTTCGACCCGATCGTCCCGCAGATCGGTAAGGACGGCGGCAGCTTCCCGATCACCCTGTACATCAAGGATGTGGCTCCCCCGAGCGGCACCGGCACCACCCTGCCGTCCACGGCCGCCTCGCCGGGCACCGGCCCGAACCTGGTGCGCGCCATCGTGACCAAGGACTCCGGCACCGTCACGGTTACCCTGTCCGACTGGGCCAAGCCGGTCCACGTCACCAAGCCGGGTAGCTGAGCACAAAGCTTCACCCTGCCATGTGAGTTCGGAGCCGGTTCGGGGATAACGCAACGGCGGCAACGGCTGTCGTACGCCACCCCGGACCGGCTTTGGCATTTGCGCATCCAGATGCGCGGTGTCGTTGGAACTGAAATGCCCATGAGTACAAAGAATTACAGACCGGTGCCGAGCCGGTTAGTCCGCAGCAACCGCAACTCGAGCGCTACAAGCGATTGTTGAGTGAAATGCAAGCCGCAGGACCGACGATTTGAGTCGAAAGTTCAAACGTCGTCGCTTGCGTGTGGAGGGATGCTATGACGATCGAACGCCCGGAAGCCGACGCGACGATCGAACGCCAAGAACCCGAGGGTGAGTTCCGTCGGCCCCCGCTCGACGGCCCGCCGCCGGTATCGAATGTCTGGGTCTACAACGGCAAAGCCTACGACCTGAGCGACTGGATTTCCAAGCATCCGGGCGGCGAGTTCTTCATCGGCCGGACCAAGAACCGCGATATCACCTCGATTGTCGGTTCGTACCACAAGAATCCGGAAGCCATCGGAAAGATCCTGAAGAAGTACTCGCTGGATCGCGATGCGCTGCCCGAGGACATCCACCCCAAGGCCAATGCGCCGGCCTTCCTGTTCAACGAGGGCTTCGACAGCTGGCGCGACACCCCGAAGTTCAGCTTCGACAACAAGGACGACCTGCTCCACAAGGTGAAGGCGCGGCTCAAGGAACCCGAGCTGGCCGCCCGGATCCGCCGCATGGACACCTATTTCAACATTGTGGTGGCCCTGCTGGCGGTGGCCTACTTCGCGGTGCAGGGGCTGCGCCTGTTCGAGCGCGGCTGGATGCCGTTGCCGGTGTTCGTGATCGCCATGGTGCTGCTGCGCAGCGGCCTGGCCGGTTTCGGGCACTACGCCATTCACCGCGCCCAGAAGGGCATGAACAAGATCTACACGAATGCCTTCGACTTCAATTACGTCGCATTGGCTTTCGTGACCGCGGACGGCCACGCGCTGCTGCACCACCCGCACACCCAGAGTGAAGTCGACATCAAGAAGAACGTCTTCACCATGATGATGCGGATTCCGCGGCTGTACCGGGTGCCGGTGCATACCCTGCACAAGTTCGGCCACACCGTGACCGGCATGCTCATGCGCCTGCTCGATGTCTGCCGCCTCACCCGCAAGGTGGGCATCAAGGACATGTACGGCACCTGGGGCGGGGCATTGCCGCACTTCATCGGATCGTTCGGCGTGCGGTTCCTGCTGCTGGGCGAGCTGATCGTGTTCACCGTGATGGGCGACTTCTGGGCCTGGGCACTGCAATTCGTGCTAACCCTGTGGGTCTCGACCTTCCTGGTGGTGGCCAGCCACGACTTCGAGGTCGAATCCGAGGAGCTCGAGCACAATACCGAGGACTGGGGCGTCGACCAGATCCAGCAGGCCTACGACCTGAAGGTGGTCGGCAACCGCTATGTGGACTGCTTCCTGTCGGCGGGCCTGAGCTCGCATCGGGTGCACCACGTATTGCCGTATCAGCGCAGCGGATTCGCGAACATCGCGACCGAGGACGTGCTCCGCGAGGAGTCCGCCAAGTTCGGTGTCGAGTGGCTGCCGGCGAAGAGCTTCTTCACCGACCGCTTCCCGAAGCAGATCCGCACCTACATTCTCGCGCCGTCCGACGACGCGGTGGAGCGCAAGTGGGGGTTCGTGAAGGAGCACTTCTCGCCGCTTGCATTGAAGACCTGCGCCGTCTACACGGTTCAGGGCTTCACCGGAATCGGAACCGTCTGAACCGATTCCATCGACCGCGGTGCGTTCGACTGGAGTTTTTCTCCAGACATGCGCCGAGCGCACCGCGGAGTCGTCATTTGGAAAATTCGAGGGGAGTATTTCGTGTCTATCACCATTGATGAAGGGGGCGCCCTGCCCAACGCGGCAGCGATTGCCGTGCCCGCCGCGCAGTCCTCGACCCGGTTCGTGGGAGGCGAACCCGGTTACGACTTCGCGCCGGCCCCCTTGCCGCCGACCCCGCCGACCACCGTCGGCGTGATCGAGAGCATCGCGACCGGTTCGCCGAGCCAGATCTTCTCGCAGGCCGACGCCGCCGCCCAGGTGGCCGGGCTGTTCAGTGATCCGGCGCAGCAGGCCCGGATTCCGCGGATCTACCAGAAGACCCGGATCACCACCCGGCATCTGGCGGTCAACCCGATCGATCCCGAATTCCTGTCCTACAGCAAGGAAGTCGGCACCATCCGGGACCGCATGAACACCTTCTACGACCACGCGGTGCCGCTGGCCGTGGAGGTGGCCGGGCGCGCGATCGAGCACCTCGAGGATCCGGCGTCGGAGATCGGGATGCTGGTGTTCGCCACCAGCACCGGCTTCATCGCGCCCGGCGTGGATGTCGCCGTGGTCAAGCAGCTCGGCCTGTCGCCCGCGATCAACCGCGTGATGGTGAACTTCATGGGCTGCGCCGCCGCGATGAACTCCATTCGCGCCGCCGTCGATTTCGTCCGGTCGCACCCGGACAAGAAGGCGCTGGTCATCTGCCTCGAGCTGAGCTCGGTGAACGCCGTGTTCGACGACAACATCAATGACGTCATCATCCACAGCCTCTTCGGCGACGGCTGCGGAGCGGTGGTCATCGGCGCCGGCAACCCGCAGCAGGAGCTACCGGCGGGGTCGGTGGTCATCCGCGACAGCTTCAGCTACCTGTTCGACGACGCGGAGGATGGAATCGTCCTGGGCGTCAACGACAATGGGATCACCTGCGAGCTGTCGGAGAACCTGCCGCAGTACATTCTGCGCGGGGTCGATCCGGTGGTGAGCGGGGTGCTCGAGCGGCACGGCATGACCAAGGCCGAGGTAGATCTGTGGGCGATCCACCCGGGTGGCCCGAAGATCATCGAGGAGTCGGTGCGCTCGCTGGGCATCGGTTCGGAGCGGGCGGCGACCAGCTGGGACGTGCTCGCCGAGTACGGCAACATGCTCAGCGTCTCGCTGATCTTCGTGCTCGAGCAGATGATCGCGCAGCAGGCCGACGAGCCGATCTCGACGGGTGTGGCGTTCTCCTTCGCGCCGGGCGTCACCCTCGAGGGCGTGCTCTTCGACATCATCCGCCCCTGAGACGGGCATCCGTCCTGTTCAAAGGCCAAGCAAAAGGCTCAGCAGTCATGCAACTACTCAGATTCCTCATCTCCATCTCGTGGATGCGGATCGCGGGCGTCATCGCCTCCGGTCTGGTCTGCGGTGCGGCCAATACCTATCTGGTGACATTGATTCGGGGAGTGGTGTCACCGGAACCGCACCCGGCCGTCACCGTGCAGGCCTTCGTGGCGACCGCGCTGATCATCCTGATCAGCGGGGTGATCTCGCAGGTGCTGCTGATCCGGCTGGCTCAGGAAGCGATCTACCGCCTGCGGGCGGACCTGAGCGGCCGCATCGTGTCCGCGCCGCTCGAGCATCTCGAGCGGCTCGGTCAGCACCGCCTGATCGCGACGCTGACCGAGGACGTGCGGTCACTGTCGCAGGCGGTCACGGCCATTCCGAGCATCTGCATCGACCTGGCCACGATCATCGGGTGCTTCATCTTCCTGGCGATCGTGTCCGGTCCGATCTTCGCCACCACGGTGGCGGGCACGCTGCTCGGAATCGCCTGTGTCGAAACGGTTCTCAAGAAGGTGCGGCACCTGTACAAGGAGGCCCGCGAGAACGAGGACGGGCTGATCCGCTCCTTCCAGGAGGTGTCGCTGGGCATCAAGGAGCTCAAGCTGCACCGCGGGCGGCGCGGCGACTTCATGGACAAGCACCTGCTCGGATCCGCCGAGAAGCTGCGCGTCCAGAATGTCGACGCCGGTTCGAAATTCACCTTCGCGCAGGGTTTCGGCCAGCTGCTGCAGCTGGGCACCATGGCCCTGATCCTGTTCGGCCTGGCCCGCGCGCTGGATCTGCCGCAGAACACCATGGTCGGCTATGTCCTGGTCACCACGTTCCTCTCGATGCCCATGCAGAACTTCATGCACCGCATTCCGGATCTGTTGCGGGGTGACGTGGCGCTGGCCAAGATTCGCTCGCTGAATCTGTCCATCCAGACCGCGCACGACGAATCCACGCTGCCCTACACCGAGCGCCCGGCCGCTACCGCAGCGCGGCTGGAGCTCAATGACGTCAGCTACCACTATCTGACCGAGGCGCCGCCGGCGTTCCCGCCCGTTCCGGGTGGCCCGCCGCCCGGCACCGGAGCCCACCCGGGTGGCGGTGCGCGGCCGCACCCGGGTGCGGGTGGTCGGCCCGGGGCGCCGGGTGCGCCGATGGGCGGGCGGCCCGGACCGCATCCGGGTGGCGGCCGTCCCGGCGGCCCGCCGCCCGGCCACGGCCCGCGGCCCGGCGGTGATCGCCCGGATGTCAACGGCCACAGGTTCGTTGACCACGGCGGCCACGATGGACGACCGGTCCCGATGGGCGCGCCCGTGGCCCCGCCCGAGGCGGACGGCTCCGGCTTCAGCCTGGGCCCGCTGGATCTGACCTTCCAGCCCGGCCAGATCACCTTCATCGTGGGCGGCAACGGCAGCGGCAAATCGACGCTGGCCAAACTGATCACGGGACTCTACGTCCCGCAGAACGGCCACCTGTCGCTCAATGGCGAGACGATCGATCACGAGAACATCGAGTGGTTCCGGCAGAACACCTCGGCGGTCTTCACCGACTTCCACCTGTTCGAGGACTACCTCGGCTTCGAGGACGGCATCGACGACGAGGTCCGGAAGTACCTGAAGGAGCTGCAGATCGATCACAAGGTGACCGTGGAGAACGGCCGCCTGTCGACCATCGCCCTGTCGCAGGGGCAGCGAAAGCGGTTGGCGCTGTTGACCGCGCTGCTCGAGGATCGGCCGATCTACATGTTCGACGAGTGGGCCGCCGATCAGGAGCCGAAGTTCCGTGACGTGTTCTACCGGGAGATCCTGGTGAAGCTCAAGGAACGCGGCAAGACGGTCATCGTGATCACCCACGACGACCGGTACTTCGACTGCGCCGACCAGATCGTGAAGCTCGACTTCGGCCGCATCGCCGAGGTGAAGGAGCTCAGCCCGCCGCTGGCGGCCGCGGAGTAAGAACCGAATACGAAGGCCTCCGTACCGAGTCGGTACGGAGGCCTTCGTCGATCCGGGTACGAGGGGCTGACGAGGAGCTAGTGCAGTGGCACCGACCAGTGCAGTTTGGTGCCCGTGGCAGAGTTTCCGTTCTTTTCGCCCTTGTCGCCCTTGTCGTCGGACGCGCGGCGCGGGTAGACCGCCAGACTTCCGCCGGACTGCTCGGCGCGCCGCGCCAGATTGGTCAGGCCGCTGGGCGTGATACCGTCCGGGATCCCGCACCCGTTGTCGGCGACCACGATGGTCAGATCGTCCGCGACGCCGATGTCGATGGTGATGGTGTCCGCGCCCGAATGCCGGACCGCGTTCGAGACCGCCTCCCGCACAACGGCTTCCGCATGGTCGGCCAGGGTCGGCTCGACCACCGAGAGCGGCCCGGTGACGTGCATGAGCGCCCGGATGTCGGTGGCGGTGGTCTGCTGTTTGATGGCGCGTTCGATGCGCTGGCGCAGCCGGGTGCTGTGCCCGTCGCCGCCGTGCAGATCGAAGATGGAGGTGCGGATCTCCTCCACCACGTCCTGCAGATCGTTGATGGCGTCGGCGAGGCGTTGCTGCACTTCGGGAACGCGGGCGCGCGGCACCGTGCCCTGCAGTGACAGGCCGATGGCGAACAGCCGCTGGATGACGTGGTCGTGCAGGTCGCGGGCGATGCGGTCGCGGTCGGTGAGGATGTCGAGCTCGCGCATGCGCCGCTGCGCCACCGCCAATTGCATGGCCAGCGCGGCCTGATCGGTGAAGGCGGCGATCAGTTCCATCAATTCGTCGGTGTAGGGCGCGGATTCGGCCGAGCGCAGCGTGATCAGCACGCCCAGGGTGGAATCGGGGGTGTGCAGGGGCAGCACCAGCGCGGGCCCGATCCCGGCCAGCGGTGTGCCCAGATCGACGTGGCGGGCATCGTCGAAGCGCAGCGGGGTGCGGGTGGTGAGCGCCTGGCCCACGGCGGTTCCGACCGCGCGCACGGCGTGCCCGGCAGGCGGTTCGCCCGGCCCGGACCATTGCGCCACCACGAGTTCGGTGACCTGTTCGGGCAGATCGTCGGGATCCACCACGGCCAGCAGGGCGCGCTGGGAGGCGGTGAGTTCGCGCGCGTGCGCGACCACGTGGGCGAGCACCTTGCTGGGTTCGGTGTCGGCCAGGAACTCGGTGGCGATATCGCGGGTGGCCTCGATCCAGGCCTGGCGGGTGCGGGCCTGCTCGTAGAGCCGCGCGTTGTCGACGGCTATACCGGCCGCGGCGGCCAGCGCCTGCAGCAGCACCTCGTCGTCCTCGGTGAAGGGGTGCCCGCCGGATTTCTCGGCGAGGTACAGGTTTCCGAAGACCTCGCCGCGAATCCGCACCGGCATGCCGAGCAGGGTGCGCATGGGCGGATGGTGTTCCGGGAAGCCGACCGCGGCGGGATGGCGGGTCAGATCGTCCAGGCGGAGCGGTTGGGGTTTGTCGACCAGCAGGCCGAGCACGCCGTGGCCCTCCGGCAGATCCCCGATCAGCATCCTGGTCTGCTCGTCGACGCCGTGGAAGATGAACTGGCTGAGCTGCTTCTCGTGCCCGCGCACGGCGAGCGCGCCGTAGCGGGCGTCCATCAGAATGCTGGCGGCGCGCACGATGGTGCGCAGCGTCTGGTCCAGATCGAGGCCGGAGGTGACCGTGAGCATGGCCTCGACCAGCCCGTCGATCCGGTCGCGGGCGTCGATGATCTGTTCGACCCGGTCCTTGACCTCGGTGAGCAATTCGCGTAATCGCAGCTGCGACAGCGTTTCACGCACCGAGTAGGGGCCGGTGCGGGGGGTGTCGTGCATGGTTGTCCTGCGGTCCGGCGGAAGCGACACGGCATCGGAATTCTATGCGGGGCGAGGTTGCCGAAAGGTTGTTATGCCGAACGCGACTGTCCTGTACGCAATTTCGACGCCAGCACGGCGGCCTGGGTGCGGCGTTCCATGCCCAGTTTGGCCAGCAGCCGGGACACGTAGTTCTTGACGGTCTTCTCGGCCAGGAACATGCGCTCGGCGATCTGGCGGTTGGTGAGGCCGTCGCCGAGCAGGTCCAGCAGCTTGCGTTCCTGATCGGTCAAACCGGCCAGCGGGCCGTCGAATTCGGTGCTGCGGCGCAGCCGGGCCATGAGCGCCGCCGCGGCGCGATTGTCCAGCAGCGAGCGGCCCGCGCCCACCTCCTTGATGGCCTTGGCCAGCTCCATGCCCTTGATGTCCTTGACCACGTACCCGCTGGCCCCGGCCAGGATCGCGTCCATCATGGCTTGCTCGTCGGTGTAGGAGGTGAGGATCAGGCAGCGCAGATCGTCGATGTCGGCCAACAGGTCCCGGCACAGTTCGATGCCGTTGCCGTCGGGCAGGCGCACATCGAGCACCGCCACGTCGGGGCGCAGCGCCGGGATCCGGGCCAGCGCCTGGGCCACATCGCCGGCCTCGCCGACCACCGTGAGTTCGGGATCCTCCTCGAGCAGATCGGTCAGACCGCGTCGCACGATTTCGTGATCGTCGACCAGGAAGACTTTGATCACGACGGCCTCCAAGCTCATCGGTATCGCGGGCGCGCGCGGGGTGGTACGCGCGGTAGAGGCCCAACGTAACTCGCGGCGCGGCAACGGGATACCGCCGAAGGTCCCTAATTCGGAGCGCAAGTGAACGATTGATGATTTTTTGTCGGAGAATTTTCCCTGAAAGTGGTCTGCTTTGGGACTTTCGGCACTGTCGAGGGGAGCGGCGGTGTGTTGCCATGGAATCGGGTTGCCGGGTCGGAACGGAGAGAGGGGTCGGCTGATGGGCGCGTTCGACGTGTGGTCGAGTGGAATCGATCCGGATTTCGTGGTGACCACGCACGGGCCCGTCCCGTCGGGTGAGGTGACCCGCGTGGTGCGCGGACTGGGCAGAATCCTGCGCCGCCACGGGGTCGACGGGCCGGTGCGGGTACGCCTGCACTGGCCCGAATCAGAGGACGGCCCGACCCTGGTGCAGGCCGGTGTCCGAGCGCTGGGGAAGGCGTTCCGGGTACAGGTCGCCGGGCCGGGGCGGTTCGCGGCCACCTTCGCATTGGAGCGGCTGGATCTGCGGCTGGGCTGCCCGCCGGACGAATTGTCCAGGCCCTGGCCGGATCCCGCGCGCCCGTCGCTGTCCGCGGTGACCGGGCCGCGGCCGATCGTGCGGCGCAAGGACTGCCGATTACAGGTGGCCACCCCCGCCGCGGCGGCGCGGGTGCTGGACGCCATGGACTACGACGCGCACCTGTTCATCGACGCCGACACCGGATCCGAAGCCGTGGTGTGCTGGACCGGTCCGCTCGGGGTGCGGACCATCGGCCGGGTCCGCGACGGCGTGCCCACCATGCTCGAGGACGAAGCGGTGTCGCGGTTGTGCACCGGCGGGCTGCCGTATCTGTTCTTCACCGATTCCGACGCCCGGCGCGGGCGGTTGCTGTACCGGCGCTTCGACGGGGATCTGGCGCTGCTGACCGCGGCCGGGTCCGAGGATCGGATGCGCGAGCGCGACCGCGGATTACAGCCGCGGGCCATCGCGGGCTGTGTGCGGCGGGTGTCACCGAGCGTGGCCGCCATCACCGCCGCGCAATAAACACTCTGTGACCAGCGTTTCAGCCCGCGTAACCAAACTTGTCGGTGGGTGCCCCTAGCATGGCGTCCGGGGGAAGTCTGGGATTGCTGAAACGTTGGAAGGATGGCCAGTGGCGGATCGCCTGACGGTGCGCGGAGCGCGGGAGCACAACCTCAAAGGGGTCGATCTCGACCTACCCCGCGACAGCCTCATCGTTTTCACTGGCTTGTCCGGGTCCGGTAAGTCGTCCCTGGCGTTCGACACCATCTTCGCCGAGGGGCAGCGGCGGTACGTGGAATCGCTGTCGGCGTATGCCCGGCAGTTCCTCGGGCAGATGGACAAGCCGGATGTGGACTTCATCGAGGGCCTGTCCCCGGCGGTCTCCATCGACCAGAAGTCGACCAACCGCAATCCGCGGTCCACGGTCGGCACCATCACCGAGGTCTACGACTACCTGCGTCTGCTGTTCGCGCGCGCGGGCACCCCGCACTGCCCGGTCTGCGGTCATCTGATCGCCAAGCAGACCCCGCAGCAGATCGTGGACCAGGTGCTGGCCATGGAGGAGGGCACCAAGTTCCAGGTGCTCGCGCCCGTGGTCCGCACCCGCAAGGGCGAATTCGTGGACCTGTTCGAGTCGCTGCACTCGCAGGGCTATTCGCGCGTCCGGGTCGACGGCGTGGTGCATTCGCTGACCGATCCGCCCAAGCTCAAGAAGCAGGAGAAGCACGATGTCGAGGTGGTCGTGGACCGCCTCGCCGTGAAGCCGAGTTCCAAACAGCGCCTGACGGATTCGATCGAGACGGCGCTGCGGCTGGCCGACGGCATCGTGGTGCTGGACTTCGTGGACCGCGACGAGCACGCCCACGATCGGGAGCGGCGCTTCTCCGAGCGGCTGGCCTGCCCGAACGGGCATCCCCTCGATATCGAGGATCTGGAACCGCGGTCGTTCTCGTTCAACTCGCCCTACGGCGCCTGCCCGGATTGCACCGGTCTCGGTATTCGCAAGGAGGTCGATCCCGATCTCGTTGTGCCGGACCCGGATCTGAGCCTCAATGAGGGCGCCATCGCGCCGTGGTCGCGCGGGCAGACCGCCGAATACTTCACCCGGCTGCTGTCGGGTCTGGCCGAGGCCATCGGGTTCTCCATGGACACGCCGTGGAACCAGTTGCCGCTCAAGGCCCGCAAGGCGGTGCTGGAGGGCAGCTCCGAGCAGGTGCACGTCTCCTACACCAACCGGTACGGCCGGAAGCGTTCGTATTACGCCGATTTCGAGGGCGTGATGCCGTTCCTGCAGCGGCGCATGGACGCCACCGAATCGGAGGCGATGAAGGAGCACTACGACGGGTACATGCGGGACATCCCGTGCCCCGTCTGCAATGGTGCGCGCCTTCGCCCGGAGATTCTCGCCGTCACACTGTCGGCGGGCGCGGAGCGCATGTCGATCGCGGATCTGGCGGATCTGTCGATCGGGGACGCGGCCAAGTTCCTCAACACCCTGACTCTCGATGAGCGCCAGGCGGCCATTGCCGCGCAGGTGATCAAGGAGATTCAGGCGCGCCTGGGCTTCCTGCTCGATGTCGGCCTGCAGTACCTGACGCTCTCGCGGGCGGCGGCCACCCTGTCCGGCGGTGAGGCCCAGCGCATTCGCCTGGCCACGCAGATCGGTTCCGGGCTGGTGGGTGTGCTCTACGTGCTGGACGAGCCGTCCATCGGCCTGCACCAGCGCGACAACCGGCGGTTGATCGAAACCCTCACGCGCCTCAAGAGTCTCGGCAATACGCTCATCGTGGTCGAGCACGACGAGGACACCATTCACGCCTCGGACTGGGTGGTCGACATCGGCCCGCTGGCCGGCGAGCACGGTGGTCAGGTGGTGTACTCGGGTCCGTACGAGGGACTGCTGAAGGACAAGAATTCCCTCACGGGCGCTTACCTTTCCGGCCGCGAGCAGATCGAGGTGCCGCTGGTGCGGCGGCCGATCGACAAGAAGAAGCAGCTCACGGTGGTCGGCGCGGTCGAGCACAACCTCAAGAACATCGACGTGAGTTTCCCGCTGGGCGTGCTCACCTCGATCACCGGCGTCTCCGGCTCGGGTAAGTCCACGCTGGTCAACGACATTCTGGCGACCGTGCTGCAGAACAAGCTGAACGGTGCGCGCCAGGTGCCGGGCCGCCACACCCGGGTCAACGGCCTCGATCATCTGGACAAGCTGGTCCAGGTCGACCAGTCGCCGATCGGCCGCACCCCGCGCTCGAATCCGGCCACCTACACCGGCGTCTTCGACAAGATCCGCACCCTGTTCGCCTCCACCACCGAGGCCAAGGTCCGCGGTTATCAGCCCGGCCGGTTCTCCTTCAACGTGAAGGGCGGCCGCTGCGAGGCGTGCTCGGGTGACGGCACGCTGAAGATCGAAATGAACTTCCTGCCCGATGTTTACGTACCCTGCGAGGTCTGCCACGGTGCGCGGTACAACCGCGAGACCCTCGAAGTGCACTACAAGGGTAAGACCATCGCGGAAGTCCTCGATATGCCGATCGACGAGGCCGCGGACTTCTTCGAGCCGGTGACCTCGATCCACCGCTACCTCAAGACGCTGGTTGATGTCGGCCTCGGCTACGTGCGTCTCGGCCAGTCCGCACCGACGCTGTCGGGTGGTGAGGCGCAGCGTGTGAAGCTGGCGGCCGAATTGCAGAAGCGCTCGACCGGCCGAACCATCTACATCCTCGACGAGCCGACCACGGGTCTGCACTTCGAGGACATCCGCAAGCTGTTGAAGGTCATCAACGGCCTTGTCGACAAGGGCAATTCGGTGATCGTCATCGAGCACAACCTCGATGTCATCAAGACCTCCGACTGGGTGATCGACATGGGCCCGGAGGGTGGCTCCGGCGGTGGCACGGTCATCGCCCAGGGCACGCCGGAAGACATTGCGGCCGTGGCGGAGAGCTACACCGGCCAGTTCCTCAAGGATGTGCTGGCGAACTCGCAGGCCACCCTCACCGAGGCGAAGCCGGTGAAGAAGGCGGCGAAGAAGGCTCCGGCCAAGAAGGCCGCGCCGAAGACGGAGGCCCAGGCCACCGCGGCCAAGAAGGCCGCCGCCGCCCGCCGCAAGGCCGCCGCCCTGCGCTGACCAGCGTCGACGGCCCCACCGTACAGCTGTGGGGCCGTCGAGGTTCAGCTCACCGGGCCGAGTACCACCGCCGAGTTGTGGCCACCCATGCCGAGGGCGGTCTTCAACGTGATGCCGTCGTATCCGTGCTGCACCCCGTCGACCAGCCGCGGGTGCGCCGGGGCGACGATCGGCGAGGACACCAGCAAGCCGCGCTCGTACCCCATTGCGGCGGCGGCCAATTCGACTCCGGCCGAGGCCGCCTGGCAGTGCCCGGCCAGCGGCTTGAGCGCCACCACCTGCGGACGATCATCGAAAAGTTCTGCCAGCAGCTGGGTTTCGGCCGCATCGCACTGTGCGGTGCCGGAACCGTGGGTGTTGAGCACGGCGACCTCCTCCGGCCGCACGTCCGCGCTGGCCAGCGCGCGCCGCACGCAGTCGAAGATCTGCTCGTGCGAGGAGTCCACCGAGATCACGTGATACCCGTCGTTGGACATGCCGCCACCGAGCACCGCGGCGTAGGGCCGGTCGGCATCGCGGGTCACCAGGAACGCCACCGACGCCTCGCCGAAACCGAAACCGCGACTGCCTTCCTGGAACGGGCGGCAGGCGTCCAGCGGATCGGTGTCGTCCACCGCCGCGCCCAGCGCCACGAACGGCGTCACCATCTCCGGGATCGCGGACAGGTCGGTGGCCACCACGAGTACGTCGTCGGCGATGCCGTGGGCCAGCCACAGCTGCGCGGTGATCAAGGCCACGTTCGAGGAGGAGCAGGCGGCGGTCACGTTCATGGCCGGGCCGTGAAAGCCGAACTCGCTCATCAGCATCGCCACCGGTGTCGAGGGGAGTAATCGCAGATAGTCACGATTTCGGCGCTGCCCGCCGTCGACGGTGTAGAAGTCGCGCCACTCGGGCACATTGCCGAGCACGATCGCATGCAGCAGGCCGACCGTGCGACCGGGCCGCCAGCCGCGGTCGGTGGCGTCGGCCACCGCCTCGCGCGCCGCGCCCATGATCGCCCTGATGTATCGGCTGTCCGGCAAATCCGGATCGCCACCTTCCGGCACGCGGGCAACCCAACCGTTGCGATCGCGTTCGGGCCCGTACCCTGGAAAGAGCCGGGCGGCGGGTTTGCCGCTCAGCAAACCCTCCCAGAGGGTTTCGCGGCCCCAGCCGTACCCGGTCACGGCACCGATACCGGCGATGGTCATATGATCTTGGTGCCGACCGGCGGTCTCGGGCTCGGGGATGGTGCCAGGCATTTGCATCGCTCCTTTTCGGACTGTTGCCCGTAATGATCACCACAGACGGGCCGATGCTGTGCGGGACTGTGATTCATTCAATACGGTCGGGAAGCGGCACCAGCTACTTTTCAGATAACGAATAAGGTGCCGTGCTCCGGCGACGTGCGAAACGACGATCAGGGGGTGCTCGAGGTGGTGGGTAACGAACGGGCGACCGACCCGGCCGATGCCGAACAGCTGGCTCAGCGGTATCGGTCCCTCGTGGACTACAGCCCCGACGGGGTCGTGGTGCACGAGCGCGGCACCGTCGTCTACGCCAATCCCGCGATGCTGCGCATTCTGGCGGCCGACTCCCCCGAGGACGTCATCGGGCGGGCGGTCACCGATTTCGTGGAGCCCGCGTCCATCGCGCCCATGCTCGATCGCATTCGCCGCCTCACCATCGCCGGCACCGCCTCCGACCCCACCGAGATGACCCTGCACCGCTGCGACGGCGGCTCGGTCGAGGTGGAGACCGTCTCGGTGCTCACCGCCTGGCACGACCACCTCGCCTATCAGGTCGTCGTGCACGACCTCACCCCGCAGCGCCGGGCCGAGGCCGCCCAGCGCCGGGCCGAGCAGTTCTTCGCCACGGTGGTGTCGCAGTTGGAGGAGGGTGTGGTGGTGATCGACCGCGACGGTCGCATCGAATCCGCGAATCCGGCCGCGCGCCGCATCTTCGGCTACGACGCCGACGATCTCATCGGCACCCACATCTACGACATCCCGCTGAGCCTGCTCGACGCCAACGCCCAGCCGATGCCCGCGTCCTGGTATCCGGTCATCCGCACCCTCGCCACCGGAGAGACGGTGACGCGCTTCGTGTTCGGGCTGGACCGGCCCGACGGGCAGCGGCGGTGGCTCTCGGCCAACAGCCGGCTGCTCAATCCCGACGATCCGGAGTCGGCGGCGGTGTCCTCTTTCAACGACATCACCGAATTCCGGGCCAGCCGAAGGCAATTGGAGTACCAGGCCACCCACGACCCGCTCACCGGGCTGGCGAATCGGGCGCTGGTGCTGTCCCGGCTGTCGGCGGCGTTGGGCACCACCGAGACGCTGCCGGTGTCGAGCGTGCTGTTCATCGACCTGGACGGGTTCAAGGCCATCAACGACACCCTCGGCCACGCCATCGGCGACACCGTCCTGCAGATCGTGGCGCAGCGGCTGCAGCGCGGGCTGCGCTCCGACGACATCGTGGGCCGAATCGGCGGCGACGAATTCCTGGTGCTGCTGTCCGGCCACACCCGCGGCGACGACCTCGACGCCCTGATCACCCGCCTGCGCCAGACCATGGCCGAACCGATCATCGCCCGCGGCCACCGCATCCACGTCGACGCCTCCATCGGCGTCTCCCACCTCCACCCGGGCGACAACCGCACCCCGGAAGCGGTTTTGCACGACGCCGATCTCGCGATGTACCGCGCGAAGCCCCCGAACCACCAGAACGGGACCCTGAGCCGCCGCAGCGACAGCACCCACGCTTCCTGAGCTTCACGTCACGATTACCTGGCGATACGGCGCCGGGGGGATTCGCGCACTAGAGTGGATAACTCTGTTCTCGATGCTTCGCGTGCCGTTACCCACCACGGCGCTGTGGTGAACAAGGAGTTCCGTTTTGCCCGACCTCACCGAGGAGCGTTCCGTGTCAGATCCCGCCCAGGCGGTATCCCCGGACATGGAGCGCGAGCAGCAGTACCTGACGAAGCTTTACGAACAGCTCGACGGCATGCGCGCCTACGCCCAGCGACGGCTGCGCACCGTACTGCTGGAAACCGGCGGCACGCCGCAGGCGCGCAGTGAGCGCGAATCGTTCACGCAGCTCTATTCCGAAGACCTATCCAAATACGATGCCGCCGAACACGGTCTGTGCTTCGGCCGCATCGACATCTCCGACAACGGGGACAGCGAGAACCGCTACATCGGCCGCATCGGCATCCTCGACGAGAGCGCCGATTACGAGACGCTGCTGCTGGATTGGCGCGCGCCGCTGGCCCGCCCGTTCTATCTGGCCACCACCGCCGCCCCCGACGGCGTGACCCGCCGCCGCCACATTCGCTCGCGCAACCGCAAGGTCACCGCGATCAATGACGAGTACCTCGACCTCGCGGCCGCCCAGCGCGACGGCGTGATCGGCGGCGACGGCGGCGTGGGCAGCGAGAGCGCCCTGCTGGCCGCGCTCAATGCCGCCCGCACCGGGCACATGAACGACATCGTCGAGACCATTCAGAGCGAGCAGGACGCCATCATCCGCTCCGAGCACAAGAGCGTGCTCGTGGTGCAGGGCGGGCCCGGCACCGGCAAGACCGCCGTGGCGCTGCACCGCGCGGCCTACCTGCTGTACACCTACCGGCAGCAGCTGGACAAGGCCGGCGTGCTCATCATCGGCCCGAACTCCACCTTCCTCGACTACATCGGCCAGGTGCTGCCCTCCCTCGGCGAGACCGGTGTGCTGCTGTCCACGATCGGCAACCTGTATCCGGGAGTGCAAGCGACACTGGAGGATTCGCTGCGCGCCGGGGAGCTCAAGGGTTCGCTCGACATGCTCGAGGTGCTCAAGAAGGCGGTGCGGGACTGGCAGGAGGTGCCGCGCGAGCCGATCCGGCTCTACTTCGACGGGCATCAGCTGGAACTGGATCGCAAGATCGTCACCAAGGCCCGCGGCCGGGCCCGCTCCTCGCGCCGCGCGCACAATCTGGCCCGGCCGATCTTCGCCGCCTCGGTGGTGGACGCGCTCACCGATCAGCTGGCCGCCGCCATCGGCGCGAATCCGCTCGGCGGGCGAAACCTGTTGAGCCAGACCGATCTCACCGAGATCCGCGACGAGATGCGCGCCGACCCGGAGATCCAGCGCGCCATCGCCGGGCTGTGGCCCATCCTCACCCCGCAGGAGGTGCTGGGCGGGCTGTGGGCCGACCCGAAGCGCCTCGCCAATGCCGCCGGGCAGCTGAGCGAGGCCGACCGCGCCGAGCTGTACCGTTCCGACAGCGGCGAATTCAGCGATGCCGACGCGCCGCTGCTCGACGAGCTGGCCGAACTGCTCGGCATCGACGACAGCGAGGAGCGCGAGCGTTCCCGCCGCCGCTGGCGTGCCCAGCTTGCCGAGGCGCAGGACGCCCTGGACATCCTCACCGGTTCCGCGCCACAGGATCTCGAGGACGATCTGGATCCGGAACTGCTCATGGCCTACGACCTCATCGACGCCTCGCAGCTGGCCGAACGCCAGCAGGTGCGCACCCGGCAGACCACCGCCGAACGCGCCGCCGGGGACCGCACCTGGACCTACGGCCACGTGATCGTGGATGAGGCGCAGGAGCTTTCGGAGATGGCGTGGCGAATGGTCATGCGCCGCATCCCCAACCGCTGGATCACCGCGGTCGGCGATGTCGCGCAGACCGGCGATCCGGCCGGGGCGTCGTCGTGGCAGCAGGTGCTGGAACCCTATGTGGCCAAGCGCTGGAAGCTCACCGAGTTGACGGTCAACTACCGCACGCCCTCGGAGATCATGGCGGTGGCCGGTGACGTGCTGGCCGCCATCGACCCGGCCGCGCCCGCGCCGCGCTCGGTCCGCGACTCCGGCTTCGAACCCACCGCGCACCGGGTCGCGGTCACCGAACTGGCCGACGAGATCAAGCGGCTGCTGGCCCTCGAGGCCGAGCAGGCGGGCACCACCGCGGTCATCGTGCCGCACGATCTGGCGCCGGAACTGGCTCATCTCAGCGATGATTCGGTGCGCGTGCTCACCGTCCACGATGTGAAGGGCCTGGAGTTCGACGCGGTCGTGCTCGCCGAACCGCACCGCATCCTGACCGAATCGCCGCGCGGCCTCAACGACCTGTACGTGGCGCTCACCCGCGCCACCCAGCGGCTGGCGGTCGTGCACTCCGAGGACCTGCCCGAGGTGCTGCACCGGCTCGGCTGAGACCGGTCCAAAACGAAAGCGGCCGTGCCCGGTTGGGCACGGCCGCTTCTCGTTCGAGCGTCAGCGTACGGTGTGCACGATCAGGACGTCGGTGCGGGACTTGCGGGCCACGTCCGACGGGACCGAGCCGAGCAGGCGGCCCGCCAGGGTGTTGAGGCCGCGGTTACCGACGACGAGCAGGTCGGCATCCACTTCCTTGAGCAGGTTGAGCAGAGACTCGACAGGCTCGCCGACGACGGCCTTCTCGACGACGTTCACCGCGCCGACGGCAACAGCCTTGTCGCGCGCCACGCGCAGGATCTCGCTGGTGGGCGCGGAGCCGCGCACCTGGTAGGCCTCTTCCTTCAGCACGTCGGCGGCGGCGGCCACATCGCGGTCGTCGGTCGGGAAATACGCGCAGGCGATGTACAGCGTGGCACCCTCGTCGCCCGCGAGAGCCGCGGCCCGCTCGACGGCGACGTACGACGAGTCCGAGCCATCGGTACCGACGACGATCGTCCGGTAGGCGGTCATTTCTCCTCCAAGTACAAGGGTCGGGGCCGCGACGTCCACAACGGTGGGGTTACCGCCGCGGCAACTTCGCCTGACAATAGCGGCATAACAGGCGGAAATATTCGATATCGCAACACATCACACTCACGTGGCGTCACCCGCGCTCGACACATTCGGCATTGGGACCGAACACAGCCTTGACTACCAGCCAATTTCCGCGGCCCTCGCGACGCGCGCCACACATTCTCAACAGCGTTGCGGCCCTGGGAGATTCGTCACAAACCCGATATCACACCGAGCGCTCGCGGGCCGCCCGTTGTGAAAGCTCACAACGAACGGCCCGCGAAACAGTGACTTCGCCTTGCTTCACAGCTCACGAAATTCGGCCCACAACCAGCCGAGAATCGCGCTGAGGATGGCTGTGTCCACCAAACGCATGCGATGGTCTTCCCTCCGGCCGATCAATGACGCGCAATACTAACGCGCCGGGATCGGATCAGAGGCTGAAAAGCGGTCCGGTGAGCGTCAATCCGAGATCCCCGCCGGTGTGGGCGAAGAAGGCGAACAGCATGAGCGCCGCGCCCGCCAGCGCGATGTCCTTGTTGAACGAGATCATCTCGGTCTGCTTGGCCTGCGCGTCGGTCTCCTTCCAGAAGGCGTGCATCAGGAAGGCGGTCGGCAGCAGGAAGATGAACAGCAGCAGCGCGCCCAGGTCGGCCCAGACGCCCAGCAGCACGCTCAGCGCGCCGGCGAGCAGCAGCACGCCCGAGGCGAGCACCGCGACCTCCGGCATGGGCACGCCCTTGAACTGCGCGTACTGCGCCATCTGCTTGCTCTGGGCGAGGTGCCCGAAGCCCGAGCTGAGGAACAACAGGACGAAGAGGATCCGTCCGATCAATACCAGTACGTCCATGACCCGCTCCTTCGATGATCGATCTGCCGTTGGGGTGAGATCTGCCATTGGATGACACGGCAACCAACTTCATCGGAGGTGTGGTTATTCCCGTTCCAGAGCGTGTTCAGGAGGATAGCGAGAGGCGGGCGTATTCCAGGGGAGGCATTCCGATCTCCTTTGCGAACTCGTTGGAGAAGTGCGCCTGGTCGAAATAGCCGAGCTCCAGCGCCAGCGCCGCCAGATCCGAGGTGCGGCCCTCGGCCAGCAGATGCGCGCCGTCCTGCAGGCGGTAGCGGCGCAGCACCCACTTGGGGCTGCCGCCGACATAGCGGCGGAACAGGCGCTGCAGGGTGCGGATCGGGATGCCGAAACGCTCGGTGACCTGGTCGACCCGGGTCAGATCCGGATCATGTTCCATGGCCTCGATGATCGCCAGCACCTGGCGGTAGGCGGTGTCGTCGGCCTCGTCGGCCCCGTCGCGCTGGGCCGCGACGAGGAAGTCCTCGATCAACTCGCGGCGCCGCTGCGAATCTTCGGTCACCAGCACGGCTTCCGAGAGGGCGTCGGCCTCGGGGAAGATTTCGGCGGCCGGAACCGAGGTGTCGCTGAACGCGCCGACGTCTAGACCCGTGAACGCGCCGAAGCCGCCCGCCCGGAATTTCACCCCGAAAGTCTCACCCTCACCGGCCAATTCACGGACGTACTTGGTGGTCCAGACGCCGGTGACGAAGGCGCCGGTGCGCTCGTGGGTGCGCTCGAAGGTCAGGTTCACGCACGGGTACGGCAGCACCTCGGCGAAGAAGGGCGGCTGGCCGCGCCGATCCCAGCGCACCCACCAGTACCACTCGACATAGCGGGACACCCGAGCGCCCGCGGGCAGCCGGGAGTGATTGTTGGCCGCGTTCTGCTGCCGCGGGCGCAGCAGACCCTTCGCGGTCTCCGGCGGCGGCACGGGCCGCGGCGAGAACCGGCCGTCGTGGTTGCCATTTCCGCTGTTCATCGCCCCTGTCGCTTTCTTACAAGACCATCAACGCCGCGGCGACGAGAGTAATTGCCATGAGCGACACCGTGAATCCGATCCCCGCGGGCTACCACTCCATCACCTGCTTCCTGGCCGTCCCCGACGCCAACGCCGCCATCGATTTCTACACCGCCGTCTTCGACGCAAAGGTCCTGAGCCGCAACGACCTTCCCGACGGCCAAGCCGCCCACGCCGAACTCCTGATCGGCGACTCCACCATCCAGGTCGGCATGCCCATCCCCGACGAGGGTCTGCGCGCCCCCGCCGACGACTGGGTCCACACCAGCATCGTCCACTACTGCCCCGACGTGGACGCCGTCTCGAAACTGGCCCGCGAGCACGACGCTCGCGAGGTCACCGACCCGGCCACCTTCGTCACCGGCGACCGCTACGGCCGAGTCATGGACCCCTTCGGCCACCGCTGGATCGTCATGACCCGGGTGGAGGACGTCTCCCGCGAGGAAGCGGAACGCCGAGTCAACGAGTGGATGGCCCAGCAGGCCTAAGTCACCCACTCCCCCGTCCGACAGATGATCCGCCGGGCGGGAAGCTGTCTTCTCATCCGCCGGGCAGATCGTCTGCCTCGTCATTCCGGCGCGATTTTGGCCGGAATCCGCCGGGACCACTGTGGATCCCGGCCAAGAGCATGCCGGGATGACGGGGGACATTGCCTTCGACGCCGGGGACGCGGTCGCCGACCGCATGGCCGGACGAGCGCCACACTGCCACCGCACCGATGGTCCTCGCCGGTCGCCTGCGCGCCGGAAAACGTTGTGCCGGAGGGTTTCTCTCACGAAAGTCCGGCGGCGTCCATGCCGCGTAGTTCCTTTTTGAGGTCGGCGATTTCGTCGCGGAGGCGGCCTGCGAGTTCGAATTGGAGTTCGCGGGCCGCGTTCATCATTTGTTCGGTCATGTCCTTGATGAGGTCGGCGAGTTCGGCGCGGGGCATGTTCTTGACGTCACGGCCCTCGTAGACGCCGGCGCTGACGGCGCGGCCGGGTTCGCCCTGGGCGCGGCGGCCGCGGCTGGCATTGCGGCCGGAGCCGCCTACCTCGACCTCGGTTTCCTCGGCTTCGCGGTAGACCTGGTCGAGGATGTCATTGATCTTCTTGCGCAACGGTTGCGGGTCGATGCCGCGCTCTTCGTTGTAGGCGATCTGCTTGGCGCGGCGGCGTTCGGTCTCGTCGATGGCGTGGCGCATGGAGTCGGTGATCTTGTCCGCGTACATGTGGACCTCACCGGAGACATTGCGCGCCGCGCGGCCGATGGTCTGGATGAGGCTGGTGGCCGAGCGCAGGAAGCCCTCCTTGTCGGCGTCCAGGATCGCGACCAGCGACACCTCGGGCAGGTCGAGACCCTCGCGCAGCAGGTTGATGCCGACCAGCACGTCGTATTCACCGAGTCGCAACTGCCGCAACAATTCCACCCGGCGCAGGGTGTCGATCTCGGAGTGCAGATACCGCACGCGCACACCGAGACCCAGCAGATAGTCGGTGAGATCCTCGGCCATCTTCTTGGTCAGGGTGGTGACCAGCACGCGCTCGTCGCGCTCGGTGCGGATCTTGATCTCGTGCACCAGATCGTCGATCTGCCCCTTGGTCGGCTTCACCACCACATGCGGATCCACCAGGCCGGTCGGGCGGATGACCTGCTCGACGAATTCGCCTCCGGTCTGGCCCAATTCGTACGGGCCCGGCGTGGCCGACAGGTACACCGCCTGCCCGATCCGGTCGGCGAACTCCTCCCAGGTGAGCGGCCGGTTGTCCACCGCGGAGGGCAGCCGGAATCCGTATTCCACCAGATTCCGCTTGCGCGACATATCGCCCTCGTACATGCCGCCGATCTGCGGCACCGTCACATGCGATTCGTCGATGACGAGCAGGAAATCCTCGGGGAAGTAATCCAGCAGGGTGGCCGGAGCGCTCCCGGCGGCACGGCCGTCGATATGCCGCGAGTAATTCTCGATACCCGAGCAGAAGCCGACCTGCTTGATCATCTCCAGGTCGTAATTGGTGCGCATCCGAAGCCGTTGCGCCTCCAGCAATTTGCCCTGCTTCTCCAAATCCGCGAGCCGCTCCTCGAGTTCCGCCTCGATATCGCGGACCGCCCGCTCCATGCGTTCCGGGCCCGCCACATAGTGGGTGGCCGGGAAGATCCGGACCATATCCACCTGGCGCACCACATCGCCGGTCAGCGGGTGCAGATAATAAAGGGCCTCGATCTCGTCACCGAAGAATTCGATGCGGACCGCCAATTCCTCATACGAGGGAATGATCTCGACGGTGTCGCCGCGCACCCGGAAAGAGCCGCGCGTGAACGACATATCGTTGCGGGTGTATTGCACGTCCACCAGCAATCGCAGCAGCCGGTCGCGATCGATCTCCTCGCCGACCTCCAGCGACACCGATCGATCCAGATACGACTGCGGCGTGCCGAGGCCGTAGATGCACGACACCGAGGCGACCACCACCACATCCCGCCGCGAGAGCAGGCTCGACGTCGCGGAATGGCGCAGCCGCTCCACATCGTCGTTGATCGAGCTGTCCTTCTCGATATAGGTATCGGTCTGCGCGATGTACGCCTCGGGCTGGTAGTAGTCGTAGTACGAGACGAAGTACTCGACCGCGTTGTTCGGCAGCATCTCGCGCAGCTCATTGGCCAGCTGCGCGGCGAGGGTCTTGTTCGGAGCCATGACCAGCGTCGGCCGCTGCAGCCGCTCGATCAGCCACGCCGTCGTCGCCGACTTACCGGTACCCGTGGCGCCGAGCAGCACCACATCCTTCTCCCCCGCCCGGATGCGCCGCTCCAGCTCCTCGATGGCGGCGGGCTGGTCACCGGCGGGAACATGCTCGCTGACCACCTGGAACTGGCCTTGGACGCGCTCGATCTCACCGATGGGCCGGTGCTCCGAATGGGCCAGCGGCAAGTCGTCGGGGATCTCGGTTGCGAAAGCCATGACCCCAGCCTAGGACCACCCACCGACAAGTTCAGCGAAGCCCGGACAAGGTCGGTGCGGCCCCGCGCTCGCTATCCGGCGGCGTTCGGCGACCGGATAGCGCCGGGCGCTTCCTCTAGTCCCCCACCCAATTCGGTAAAGAACTTCCAATGTCCGAATTTACTGTCGCCCCAAGGGATTTCACGCCCGGTGTCGCGTAGGTCTCAGTCCGTTCACGGGGGTTTGAAACCCGGATTCCGGGTGTACTCTGGGCTCGCTGGTCGCACGATTCGAGAAGAGGCAGGGCGATGGCCGGTCTGTTTACGCCACAGCGGAATTCCCTCAATGGCACACGCCCGCGCGCGACGATCGGCAACACTCCTCCGGTGTCCCCGCATCGCCCCAGGCTCGAATATTTCAATCTCGCGGATCTCTCGTGGACCGATCATCGCGGGTTCCTGCACCCCGTGGAGCGGATCCACGCGGAACCGTTCGGCCTGTATGTCGAACGGACAGTGGACAATCCGCGCTACCACTACATCGAGACCTGGCTGCTGCCCGAGCTGTCGCTGCGCGCCACGGTCTACCACCTGCGCCCCGGCCACGACCGCGGCCAGACCTACTACCTCGACATCGGCGAGTACGGCCCGTGCGAGCCCAAGAAGTGGCGCGCCCAGAGCCACTACCTGCACGTGGTGGCCCGCCACGGGCAGGTCCCCGAGCTGGTCGGCATCGACGAGCTGCTGACCGCTCACGCCGCGGGCTATTTCGACACCGCCCACACCCATCGCGCCATCGAACGCGCCGCCGCCGTGGTGGACGGCATCGCCGGCTGCGACCACGACGTGGACAGCTGGCTGGCCCGGCAGGGCCTCACCCTCACCTGGCTGTAGCGACCACAACTGTCCGTAGAGACGAATCCGCCCGGCTCTCGAGCACGAGAACCGGGCGGATTTCGTACGGCGAGTCCTCCGACGACTAGCCGGAGATGCTCGGAAACAGCGTGTTCAGGATCCCCGACCCGCCGTTGAGAATGCCGCTGGGGCCGCAGCCGAAGCTGCCGATGATGCTCTGCGGATCCACCTGCACCGTGATCGACTTCGAGATCAGGTCCTGGGTCACGGTCAAGGTGTGCTGCCCGGTGGTGCTGGGCGTCCAGTTGATCGTGGCCTTACCGCTGAGGATTCCCGGGGTGACCGGGCTGCCGGGCAGTTCGACGCCGTTGTCGCGGAAGGCCACCGAGAGCAGCCGGTCGACATCCAGGGTCGCGGTCAGCGTGTAGGAGCAGCCGACATTGTGCGTGGAGCCGCCGGATACCTCCAGGTTGCTCGGCCAGGCGCCGGCCTGCGGCGCGGCCAGCACGATGGTCCCGGCCAGCGCACCGAAGGTCGTGACGCCCAGGCTCACCCGGCGGCCACGGGCATTGCGTTCAGTCATGCAGTTACTTCCCTAGGTTGAGGCACCCGCCCAGGCGCGGCGGGTGGCACGCGAAAGAACAGCGCAGCCGCACATTAGCGAAACATCAGTACTTCAGAAGTGGTTTCGAGGAAATTTCCCCCGCTCCGCACCCGAATCCAGCAATCTATGGGCGACGCGACATCCGCTCCCCTGGACGACCGACGCCGGACACGCGATGCTGATTGGCATGACTCGGGCACCCGCGGTAGATCTGCACCGACCCAAGGTGGAGTACTTCAATATCGACGAGCTCACCAATATCGACCCCAAGGGTTTCGTGCGGCAGGTGGAGCGGTACCAGGTCGAGCCGTGGGGGCTCTACATGGCCCGCACCTCCGACCATCCCGAGTTCCACTACATCGAATCCTGGCTGCTGCCCACGGTGTCGCTGCGCGCCACGGTCTTTCACTTCACCCCCGCGCACCGGCGCGACCAGGATTACTACGTCGATATCGGCGAGTTCGAGCAGGTCGGCCCCAAACAGTGGAAATCCGTCGATCACTACCTCGACCTGGTGGTGCGCCAAGGCCGCGAGGTCGAGTTATTGGATGTGGACGAGTTACTCGCCGCCCACGCCGCGGGCTACCTGACCCTGGCCGAGGCCCAGCGGGCCATCGAGTCGGCCACCGCGACGATCGACGGAATCGCCGCGCACGGCCACAATTTCGAGGCCTGGCTGGCTTCGAAGGACATCACCCTCAGTTGGATGTAGACCCGGTCTCGGCGAGCACCCGCGGGTAGACCTGCTCGAACCACGGCGTCTTGACCGCGAGGTACGCGTCGATCGCCTCCGGACCGGTCAGCCCCGCCGCATTGGCCTCGGCCTTGCGCTTGACCTCCAGGTACTCCGCGCGGGCTGCCGCATCCGCACGCAGCCATACCGCGAAGGCCAGCGCGAACCGCTGCCCCGGCCAACCATCCACGCGCACATGCACATTGACCGGGCGGCCCGGGTCCGCGTTGGCGTGGATCCGCTTGGCCCACAGCGCCGGATCGGTCCCGGCCTTCGGATCATCGGTGGTGATGTCCTCGAGACGAGGAAACCCGATGGCCGCCAACGCATCCCGTAGCTCGTCTGCGACCCCGAGATCGGCGACGGTGATCTGGATATCGATGACGTCCTTGGCAGGCAGCCCCAGGACCGAGGTCGAGCCGATGTGATCGATGCGCCGCGCCTTGTCGCCGCACGCCACAGCGAGGCGCGCGATGACCCGCTGCGCCTGCGCCGCCCACGTCGGGTCCGGCTCGACCAGATGCACCGCACCGCGCGGGGCGCGCACGCCCTCCCGCAGATTGCGCTCGAACGGAATCAGCCGCTGCTCCCACAGCGCGCGCACCTGCGGTTCCAGGTCTTCGGGCGCGCCGCTGTTGTCCAGCAGCACATCCCCCGCGGCGCGGCGCTGATCATCGGTGGCCTGGGCCTGGATCCGGGCCAGCGCGTCCTCGCGGGAGATGCCGCGGAAGGTCTCGAGCCGGTGCACCCGGGTCTCGACATCGGCCATGACCACCACGACCAGGTTCATGAAGGGCCCGAGCCCGTTCTCCACCAGCAGCGGAATGTCCTGCACCACAACGCCGTCCGCGGGCGCGGCGGCGATGAGTTCGGCGGTGCGCTTGCCGACCAGCGGGTGGGTGATGCCGTTGAGGGTGGCGCGGGCCTCGTCGGTGGCGAAGGCCTTGGCGGCCAGGGCCGGTCGATCCAGGCTGCCGTCGGCGGCGAGGATGTCGTCGCCGAACGCCGCGACGAGTGCGGCCAGTCCCTCGGTGCCGGGCGCGACCACCTCGCGGGCGATGAGGTCGCTGTCGACCACGACCGCGCCCAGCTCGGTGAGAATGCGGGCCACGGTGGACTTGCCCGCGCCCATGCCTCCGGTGAGACCGATACGCAACATTCGTCCAGTCTCGCATTGCGGCCGGTCGGGGCGGCAATCAGGGTTACCCACTCCGGCCTGGGGTTTCACCTGCACGAACAGTCCTTGCCCATTCCGTGATGCCGACGAGATCATTTCGCAACTTTTTCGGTCAATCCCGACCGTTTGTCGGCAACATTCCGACACGCCGGGGTGAATGTCGCGCAAAATTCGGTGATCCACACTTTTGTTCGGCTATGGTTCGCCGCAGGCGATAGTGGGCCGGTAACACGCAAGAGAAGGAATATCAGTGGGCACCAACAAACTCCAGACGGGTCGCCACCGTCTGGGCCTGGCGGGCACCGTGCATTGCCTCGAGATCCCCGCCGT
The DNA here is from genome assembly GCF_041154655.1 of Nocardia sp. JMUB6875. Lineage (NCBI taxonomy): Bacteria > Bacillati > Actinomycetota > Actinomycetes > Mycobacteriales > Nocardiaceae > Nocardia > Nocardia sp. JMUB6875. The sequence continues at coordinate 23,953 of NZ_BAAFGR010000026.1, read as the reverse complement.
CGCAGCCGCTCTCGCCGAATACCGGCGATCCTGGCTGACCGCGCTGCTCAGTCCGGCGCGGCACAGCTTCGCGGCCATGCGAAAACGGTCGACGGAGCCCACCGTCGTGCGGCACTGGATACCCGCCACCGCCAGCTGATCGGCCACCGGCCGACCGGCCCGGCGCGCTTCCAGCCACGAAACGTACAGTGGCTCGGCCCTTTCGGACCGAGCCACTGCTCTGAGTGCGTGTTACGTGCTGCCCTTCAGGCGATTACGCGATTCCGCCGAGCCTCTACACCACGATTCCGCTGGGGCGGCGACGCGTGCCCGGGTTCTGCCGGGGCATGGAGTTCGGCGGCACCGGGTACGGCGTGCCGACATTCGCGGTGCCCAGGGCGACGTTCGGGCCGCACTGCGCGAGCGCCGCGTCCACCTTCCGATTCGCCGGGGCGAACGCGGGTTTCGTCGCGTCCGGGGCCGAGCCGAAGTCGAAGACCGAGGTCATATCGCCGGTGACGCCGCGCCGCCACGCGGTCAGGTTGGGCACGTCCACCCCGAAGCGCCGCTCGATCAGGCGCAGCTGCGAGGTGTGGTCGAAGGTCTCCGAGGCGACCAGGCCGCCGCGGCTGTAGGGCGAGATCACCAGGCACGGAACGCGATAGCCGAGCCCGATCGGACCGGTGATGCCCTCGAACTTGGGGTTCAGCGGCGCGGTGATGAACTCGCCCGGCGTGCCGGCGGGCGGGGTCGGCGGGGTGACGTGGTCGAAGAAGCCGCCGTTCTCGTCGTAGCTGATGATCAGCGCGGTCTTCTCCCACACCGCCGGATTCGAGGTGAGGATGTCGAGCACCTGCATGATGCCGACCGCGCCGAAGGCCGGCGGCAGCGCCGGGTGCTCGCAGTTGAGCAGCGACGGGATCACCCAGGAGACCGCGGGCAGCTGGCCCGAGGCCACATCGGCGGCGAAGTCCGACGGATACGCCGGGGCCTTACCGCGCCGGGCCAGTTCGGAATTCGGGTCGGCGGCCTGCTTGAAGCAGCCCAGCATGCCGTCGAGGATGACCGAGGACAGCGGGCCGACATCGCGGTTGTTGTAGATCTTCCAGCTCACGCCCGCGTCGGAGAGGTTCTCCGGCATGGTCCGCCAGCTGTAGGCGTTCTGCGGGATCAGCGTGGGCGTCTCGAGCAGCGGGCCGCCGTTGAGACCATCCGGATCGATGGTGCCCGACATCCAGTACAGCCGGTTGGGATCGGTCGGGCCGAGCACCGAGCAGTGGTAGTTGTCGCACACGGTGAAGGCCTCGGCGAGATCCCAGTGCACCGGGATGTCGTCCTGGGTGTAGTAACCCATTGCGGCAGGGCCGTTTCCGGCGCCGACGGCCTCGATCGACATGGGCATCCAGCCGTCGTTGCGGCCGCCGTTCCACGCCTTGTGCATGCCGACCCAGCCGTGGTCCGGGTCGTTGATGCACTCACCGTCGAGGCTCGCGCCGCGGGTGGTGTCGAGGCGGAAGGGGTTGATGAAGCCGTCCGGGGTGGGACCGACGCCCGGCGCGTAGCCGTACTGGTTCCACGCGGCCGAGGGATCGTCGAATCCCCGTACGCCGCTCATGGTTCCGAAGTAGTGGTCGAAGGAGCGGTTCTCCTGCATGAGCAGTACGAAGTGCTCGATATCGCCGAGCCCGCCCATGCCCGCCGGATCGGCGGCGTAGGCCCGCTCGATGATCGGGTTCGCCAGCGATAGCAGCGCGGACGCTCCGCCCGTGGCCATGGCTTTCGCCAGAAAATCGCGCCTGTTGACTCCGGCGAACACGCCCATGCTCCGGTGGTGCCTTCCCGCTCGAGTGAAGTGAAAACGATCCGCGCCAAACCTATCCGGTCGCACGTCCAGTTCGCATCCAACCTCGGAATGATGACGGCCTAGCGAACCATCCGTAACCGTAGCGAGTCCAGTGGTGGATTCCTGACAGTGACTTGCACCCGTTTGCCGAATCGGCCTAAGCTGACGGCCATACCTGAGAGTGACTTTCAGGTATTGACCTCGGGAGACCTCATGACCGCTCCGGCGCTCGCCGATCCGCCCCGTTCCCCGGACTCCGCCACCCGGCACGGCCGCCTCGGACGCTGGGGTGAGTTCATGGCCCGGCATCGCCGGATCGTCATCGGCGTGTGGCTGGCGCTCGTCGTGGTCTGCGGTGCGGCGTATCCGGCCCTGCACGCGCGGCTGGGCGCGCCGAACTACGTGGTGCCGGGCTCCTCCTCGGCCATCGCCGAAGAGCGTGTGGCACAGCACTTCTCGCAACTGGGCGCGGAGCAGGACCTGATCGTGCTGCACTCGGACGCCTTCACCGCCGACGATCCGCGGTTCCGCGCGGCCATCGACCGGGCGATGGCCGCGGCCCGCGAGGTCTCAGGTGTCGCGGGCACGGTCGGGCCGTTCGAGGGCAGTCCCGCGCAGCAGATCTCCGCGGACCGGCACACCGCGCTCGCCATCGCGGGCATCGACGGGAACATGTCCGAGCGTGTAGACGTGGCCACCCGGCTGCAGACCGCGCTGACCGCCGTCTCGGATCAGGACGTCCAGGCCAATCTCACCGGATACTCCCCCGTCGAGGGCGATCTCATCCGGATGGAGACCGCCGACATGACGCGCGGCGAAGCCATCGGCCTGCCCATCGCCGCCGTCGTACTGATCCTGGCGCTCGGCGCGGTCGTGGCGGCGACGCTGCCGATCTCGGTGACCGCCGCGGGTATCGCGCTGGCCATGGGCGTGCTGTTCGGATTGGCGAGCTTCCTGACCTTCGATTCGCTGGTGTTGTCGGTGGCGACCATGATCGGCACCGGTACCGCCATCGACTACGCCATGTTCATCGTGAGCCGCTTCAACGAGGAGCTCACCAAGCGCGGCGTGCGGGACCGCAAGGCCCGCAAGGAGATTCAGGACGCCATCGGCGCGGCGATGGACACCACCGGCCGCACCATCCTGGCCTCGGGGCTGATCGTCATGATCTCGCTGTGCTCGCTGGTCGTGGTCGGGCTGCCCATGCTCAACGGCGTGGCGCTCGGCGTGGTGACCGCCGTCGTCGGCACCCTCGCCGCCGCCTTCACCCTGCTGCCCGCGCTGCTGGCGGTGCTCGGTCCGGCCGTCAACCGGGGCGCGCTGCCCACGAAACTGCGCCCGGCCGAGACGCGGTCGGCCACCGCCTCGAGTGCCTGGGCGCGCTGGGCTCACCTGGTGATGGGCAAGCCCGTGGTCTTCGGCGCCATCGGCGTCGCGCTGCTGGTCGCGGTCGCGCTGCCGATCACCGGCATCCGCTACGGCATCGACATGGGCCTGAACTCACTGGGCGACCGGCCCACCGGGCAGGCGACCCGCCTGGTCAAGGACAACTTCGGCCCGGGTCTGCTCTCCCCCATCCAGGTCGTCGCCTCCGGGCCCGGCGACACCGCGCTCTCCGCCGACGGCCGCACCGAGATGCTGCGGCTGACCACCGACCTGGCCCGCGATCCCCGCGTCGCGACCGTGCTCCCGCAGGAGGCCGACGGCCGCTATCTGGCCACGGTCGTGCCCAAGGCCGCCTTCGACTCGACCGCCGTCGGCGACCTCACCGCCGAGATCCGTTCCCGCGCAACGGCCGCCGACTCCGCCGAGATCCTCGTCGGCGGCACCTCGGCCACCTTCGACGATGTCTCCGGCGTCATCACCCGCGGCTTCCCCTGGGTCATCGCCCTGGTGCTGACCGCCTCGCTGATCTTCCTAATCGCCGCGTTCCGCTCGATCGTGCTGGCGCTCAAGGCGATCGCGCTGAATCTCCTGGCCACCGGTGCGGCCCTGGGCATTACGGTGCTGGTCTTCCAGCACGGCGTCGGCGAGTCGGCGCTCGGCTTCCACAGCTCGGGTTTCCTTCAGGTCTTCCTGCCCATGCTGGTGTTCGCCGTGCTGTTCGGATTGTCCATGGACTACGAGGTTTTCCTGATCCGGCGCATGAAGGAGGCGTGGGAGCGCAGCGGCGACAATGCCGCCGCCGTCGCCGAGGGCCTGCAGCGCACTGCCCGCCCGATCACCGCGGCGGCCGCGATCATGGTGGCGGTGTTCGCCAGCTTCCTCAGCGCGGATGTGCTGGAGCTGAAGCAGATCGGCTTCGCCCTGGCCATCGCGGTGGCCATCGACGCGGTGATCGTGCGCCTGATCCTGGTCCCGGCCTTCATGCGGCTGTTCGGCCGCTGGAACTGGTGGCTGCCGACCTTGGGCCGTCAGCGGAAGATGGCCTCCAGCGCCACCAGGATGGATTCGACCACCTCGGCGTAGACGTCCTTGAGCCGTCCCGCGAAACCCGTTCCGGCCCAATGGTCCAGGGCCGCCATGCACACCCAGATGATGATGGCCGCCGCGGTCCGCACCTGAAGATCGTTGTCCCCACGCCCGGTGACCTCGGCGAGCGCCACCCGGAACTCGTCCTCCAGCTCGCGCATCCGCTCGGCCTGCCGCAGCTTGACCTCGGGGATGGTGCGCACGAATTCCATGCGCACCCGGGTGCGCTGCTCGACGTCGGCGGTGATGATCTCGTCGATCACCGGCGCGACCAAAGGCCGTGCGATGGTGAGCAATTCACGAAATTCGCGGGCCTGCCCGCCGCCGACCGCGCGCAGGATCTCGAGCGTCTTGGGATCGGTCTCGTCGTAGAGGACCAGCATCTCCTTGGTCCCGAAGTACCGGTAGATCGAACTCGGCGACACCCCAGCCGCCGCGGCCACCCGTTCGACGGTGACCTCGCGATATCCGTGCTCGGCGAACAAATCCAGCGCGGTCCGCTGGATCCGGCTCATGGCTTCGATCTTGCGGCGCTCCCACAGCGTGGGCGCGGACTCGATGGTTGATTCGGACATCTTGCTCCGAGAATAGCGAAAGCCCCCGGGTCCTGGACGGACCCGGGGGCTTTCTACTTGCCTATCCCGTTACGGGAAGCGAATCAGGCGTTGCCCGACAGCTTCTCGCGCAGGGCAGCCAGCTGGGCGTCGGACGCCAGCGAGCCACCGGCCGGGGCGTCGGAGGTCGACGCGGCAGCCTGCGAACCGGACTCCGAGGAGTAGTTCTGCGGTCCACCGTTGGCGGCCTCGGCGGCGGCGTCGGCGGCCATCTTCTCCATCTGAGCGGTGTGCATCTTGTGGCGACGCTCGGCCTCGGCGTACCGGGTCTCCCACTCCTCGCGCTGCTTCTCGAAGCCCTCGAGCCATTCGTTGGTCTCGGAGTCGAAGCCCTCGGGGAAGATGTAGTTGCCCTGGTCGTCGTAGCTGTCGGCCATGCCGTACTTCGACGGGTCGAACTCGGCGGTGTAGTCCTCGTTGGCCTGCTTCAGCGACAGCGAGATCCGGCGACGCTCGAGGTCGATGTCGATGACCTTGACCATGGCGTCGTCGCCGACGGCCACAACCTGGTCCGGAACCTCGACGTGGCGCTCGGCCAGCTCGGAGATGTGCACCAGGCCCTCGATGCCCTCTTCGACGCGCACGAACGCACCGAACGGAACCAGCTTGGTGACCTTGCCCGGCACGATCTGGCCGATCGCGTGGGTGCGGGCGAACTGACGCCACGGGTCTTCCTGGGTCGCCTTGAGCGACAGGGAGACGCGCTCGCGGTCCAGGTCCACGTCGAGAACCTCGACGGTGACCTCGTTGCCGACCTCGACAACCTCGGACGGGTGGTCGATGTGCTTCCAGGACAGCTCGGAGACGTGCACCAGACCGTCGACGCCACCCAGGTCCACGAAGGCACCGAAGTTGACGATGGAGGACACGACGCCCTTGCGGACCTGGCCCTTCTGCAGCTGGTGCAGGAACTCGCTGCGCACCTCGGACTGGGTCTGCTCCAGCCAGGCGCGACGGGACAGAACCACGTTGTTGCGGTTCTTGTCGAGCTCGATGATCTTGGCCTCGATCTCCTTGCCGACGTACGGCTGGAGGTCGCGGACGCGGCGCATCTCGACGAGCGACGCGGGGAGGAAGCCACGCAGGCCGATGTCCAGGATCAGGCCGCCCTTGACGACCTCGATGACGGTGCCCTTGACGGCCTCGTCACGCTCCTTGAGCTCCTCGATCGTGCCCCAGGCCCGCTCGTACTGAGCGCGCTTCTTCGACAGGATCAGGCGGCCTTCCTTGTCCTCCTTGGTGAGAACGAGGGCCTCGACCTCATCGCCCACGGAAACGACCTCGGCCGGGTCGACATCGTGCTTGATGGACAGTTCGCGAGACGGGATCACGCCTTCGGTCTTGTAACCGATGTCGAGAAGGACCTCATCGCGATCGACCTTGACGATCGTGCCTTCGACGATATCTCCGTCGTTGAAGTACTTGATGGTCTTGTCGATGGCGGCGAGGAAGTCCTCGGCAGTGCCGATGTCGTTGACGGCAACCTGCGGCGAGGTGACAGTGGTGGGCATGTGTTGGGAGGCTCCGGACGGATTGTGGTCGGTAGTGGACATGTGGACTTTCGGTATTGCTGCGAACAGCAGCCGTTGGAACTAACGTTGGCGGGGCACGTCGCTGCGACACTGCACAACGCTGCCCTGCTGTGTTCTTTCCAAAGACAGCATGCGGACTCACAGCACGATTGTCTGCTCTACTCGGTCTCGAGAAACCGGGTACAGAAGACACTCGCGGAAAACAGCGTACGCGACGGGTGTTGTACCAAGCAAACATGGGGTCCCTCGCAAACCTCGATAGGGTGAGCCCATGTCCGAAGATCACTCAACCACCCCCGACGATACCCGGCACGCCGAGGCCAACGCCCTGCTCGGGACGGTGGGAGTGACTCGCGCCAAGGTCGATTCGCGCTCCAGCGAACGGGCCAGCCGCAAGTGGTGGGACGCCGACGCGGCCGCCTATCACGAGACGCACGCCGATTTTCTGGGCGTGGACTCCCCCGCCGGCGAATTCGTGTGGTGCCCGGAGGGGTTGCACGAAGGTGACTGGCATCTGCTCGGGGATATAGAAGGAAAGCGGATTCTCGAGATCGGGTGCGGTTCGGCGCCCTGCTCGCGGTGGCTGGCCTCGCACGGTGCGCACCCGGTCGGGCTCGACATCTCGCGGTCGATGCTGGACCGCGGCCGGGCCGCCATGGCCGCGGGCGGGCCTTCCGTTCCTCTTGTTCAGGCGGGTGCCGAAGAGTTGCCGTTCGCCGACGAGTCCTTCGACCTGGCCTGTTCCGCCTTCGGCGCGGTCCCGTTCGTCGCCGACTCGGGTCAGGTGATGCGCGAAGTTCGCCGCGTCCTCAAGCCGGGCGGCCGCTGGGTGTTCTCGGTCAATCACCCCATGCGCTGGATCTTCCCCGACGACCCGGGTCCCGAGGGCCTGCGCGCCACCATCCCCTACTTCGACCGCACTCCCTATGTGGAGATGGACTCCGAGGGCGAGCCCACCTACGTCGAACACCACCGCACCGTCGGCGACCGCGTCCGCGAGATCGTCGCCGCCGGTCTGACCCTGGTCGACCTCATCGAACCCGACTGGCCCGAATGGCTCGACCGCGAATGGGGTCAGTGGAGCCCGCTGCGCGGCGAGATCTTCCCGGGCACAGCCATTTTCGTCACCGAAAAGCGCGCCTGACCCCATCGCCGTACCCTCGTTGGGGATCAGGGGAGGTGGCGTGGAGGAGAGGCCGTTCGGACGGTATCGGCTACTCGATGTGCTGGGCGCGGGCGGGATGGGGCAGGTGTTCCGCGCCTTCGACGCGGGGACGAACCGGATCGTGGCGCTCAAGGTGCTGCCGCCGGCACTCGCGCACGATCCGGTGTATCGGGAACGCTTCCGGCGCGAGGCCCTGGCCACCGCGCGGCTGAACGAGCCGCATGTCATTCCGATCCATGATTTCGGGGAGATCGACGGGCGGCTGTTCCTGGACATGCGCCTGGTCGAGGGCGTCGACCTGGGCACCCGGCTCGGCCTGGACGGGGCGCTGACCCCGGACACGGCGGTGTCGATCATCGGCCAGATCGCGGCGGCACTCGACGCGGCGCATCGGGCCGGACTGGTGCACCGCGACGTGAAGCCGTCCAACATCCTCACCACCGCAGAGGATTTCGCGTATCTGATCGACTTCGGCATCGCGCGCGGCGGCGACGACACCGGGCTCACCACCGACGGCGCGGCCGTCGGCACCTTCGCCTACATGGCCCCGGAACGCCTGGAGGAGAACGAGTACGACGCGCGCGCGGACGTGTATTCGCTGGCCTGCGTGCTCTACGAATGCCTGACCGGATCGAAACCGTTCCCCGGCACCAGCGTCGAACGGCAGATCGCGGCCCACCTCTCCTCCCCGCCGCCCCGGCCGTCGGTCGAGAGCGGCCTGGTACCGGCGGCTTTCGACCGAGTCATCGCCGACGGCATGGCCAAGAATCCGCGGCAGCGTTATCCCTCGGCCGGAGCCCTGGCGGCAGCCGCGCGGGCGGCGCTGAGCGGTGGCGAACCGCCCACGATTCCCTGGGTCGGCGGGGCAGCGAGCGCAGGCGGGCCACCGAAATACGATGCGGCACCGAAAAATGCCGGAGCACAGCAGAGTTCGCCCCACACGCCGAGAATCACCGACAGCGACGAAACCGTCGCATCGGAGGCAAGGGTCCTCCCGCCCGCCAACGATCCGGCGAAACGCTCACTGCGCGCGCTGATGTGGGCCGCATCGGTGGCGGTGGCGGTGGTCGTCGCGGTGCCGCTGGCGATCGGCGTGCTGCACTCGGTCGACTCCAATACGGCGAGTTCGCCACCGCCGCAGGCGACCAGCGTCCCGGCATCGGGTCATCCCGCGCCCGCCACCGTCGCACCCAACTCCGCGACCACGACCACCGCTCCCCCGAACCCCACCACGATCCCCGCGCAGGGCACCGCGCTGTCCGATTTCGTCCGCGCGCACTACGCCCTGCTCCCAGGCGATACGTCGGCGGCGTGGGCGCGACTGACGCCGCGGTACCAGAACTTCATCGGCGGCTATGACGCCTACCGGAACTTCTGGGGCACAGTCGATTCGGTCACGGTGTCGGACGTCTCGGCGGACGCGGCGCGGCAGACGGTGACCTACCGCCTGAACCTGCGCTACCGGGACGGCCGCACCGCGACCGAATTGCGCCGCGCCCAACTGGTCCCCGTCAGCGGCGGATACCAGATCGACAGCGCGGAACTGGTGTCGTGACGCATTCGGCTATTTCGGTTCGCGGCCCACGCTTTTCAGGGCCATTCGCAGCGCGTATTCGATCTGGGCGTTGATGCTGCGCAGGTCGTCGGCGGCCCATTTGGCGATGGCGTCGTGGACCGCCGGGTCGAGCCGGAGCAGCACCTTTTTCGGCTCGCGCTTGACCATTAGGCGTTGAGGGAGCCGGCGTTGACGACGGGGGCGGCGGAGCGGTCGCCGCACAGCACCACCAGCAGGTTGGAGACCATTGCCGCCTTGCGCTCCTCATCGAGTTCGACCACGCCCTGCTCGGAGAGTCGATCCAGGGCCATGCCGACCATACCGACCGCGCCCTCGACGATGCGGCTGCGGGCCGCGACCACCTGGGCGGCCTGCTGGCGGACCAGCATGGCCTGGGCGATCTCCGGGGCGTAGGCGAGGTGGGTGATGCGGGCCTCGATGATCTCGATCCCGGCCAGCAGGGTGCGCTCACGCAGTTCGGTGGTCAGCTCGCCGGCGACCTCGGCGCCGTCGCGCAGGCTCGGGGTGGCCTCGTCATCGGACTGGTAGGGGTGGGTGGTGGCCAGGTGCCGGACCGCGGTCTCGGACTGGGTGGTCACGAAGTCCTCGTAGTCGTCCACGGCGAAGGCGGCCTTGTAGCTGTCGACCACCTGGTACACGACCACCGACGCGATCTCGACCGGATTGCCGTCGGAGTCGTTGACCTTCAGCTTCTGGGTCTCGAAATTGCGGACCCGCAGCGAGATGCCGCGGCGGCTGGACAGCGGGGTCACCCAGTGGAACCCGGACTCGCTGACCGAGCCGATGTAGCGGCCGAAGAACTGGATCACCTTGGCCTGGTTGGGATTCACGGTGATGAAGCCGGTGAGCACCAGCACCGTGGCCAGAATCGTGATCGCCAGCAGGATGCCGAGCGCGGTCGAGGAACCCTTGGCATCGGCGGACCTACTGCTCAAACCATGGGACTCGACCGCGATCGCGATGGCGAGTACCACCAGCACACCCAGCATGAGGAAGCCGTTCAGCCGGAAGGCTCGACGCAACTCCATGATTCTCTCCTAGTATCGAAGTGATATCACGACGATAGCGCGAACCGTTCCGGTTGAACAGCGATTTCTAGTTGGGTCGGATATTGCGGTTGTTGCGGAACAGATTGGTGGGGTCGTACTTCGCCTTCAGCGAAGCCAGCCGCTCGTAGGTCTCCGGGCTGTATCCGCCCTTGGTCTGCTCCTCATCGGCCTGATCGCCGCCGCCGTAGAGGAAGTTCAGGTTGTGCCCGATCTCCCACGGCTGCAGGGTCTTTCGGATGTTCGCCAGTCCGTCGCGGATGGCTTCGGCATCCGGGCCGGGCATGGCGATCACGCGGGCCACGTACTCGGCGTCGCGGTGATCCATGGCGATCCCGTTCGGTCCCCGGCGACCCAGCGCACCGCCGAGGTGACGGAATCCGGCGACGACCGGCAGCGGCGACTCCGGTCCGGTCGCCTCAAGGAAGGCGTCGGTGGCGTCGGCGGGCAGTTCCGACAGCAGCGCGTTGGTGGCGGTGTACGGGTGCGGGCTGTCGGGATCGCGGTAGATGGCGTGGCTGTCGGTGTACGGCATGACCCGCAGGTCGTCGGCCATCCGGGCGCCGACCGCCCGCAGCGGCGCGACCAGCCGCTCACCTTCCTCCTCGGTACCGGTGAACGCGATATTGATGGTCGCGGTGTACTTGCCGCGCAGGTGTTCCGGGACCTGCGGGATATTGGGGATGGTCAGCATGGTGATGGCCGAGGTCATCTGCTCGGGCACGTCCTGGGTCCACAGCCGCCACGCCTCCAGCGCCGGGGCCACCAGCGGGGTGTCGAACTGCAGCTGACCGCCGTAAACGTGGGTGATCGGCAGCAATTCGAGTTCCAGCGCGGTGACGACGCCGAAGTTGCCGCCGGTGCCCAGCACCGCGCCGAACAGTTCGTCGCCCGGCGTCAGGCGGCGCAGGCGGCCGTCCGCGGTGACCATCTCGATGGCCTTCACATACTCTGCGGCATAACCGTATTCGCGGGCCAGGATGCCCATGCCGCCGCCCAGGATGTAGCCGACCACGCCGACCGAGAGCGAGGAGCCGTTCAGCGGCGCGAGGCCGTGCGCGGCGGCCGCCTCGATCAGGGCTCCGGCCTGCACGCCCGCACCGATCCGGGCGGTGCGCTGTTCGGCGTCGACCTTGACGTCGGTCAGGCGGCGGGTGGTGATGAGCACGCCGCCGTCGGTGGCGACCGACAGGCCGTGCCCCGTGGCCTGCACGGCGATCGGAAGTCCGTGCCGCGCCGCGTATTCCACGGCGGCCCGGACATCCTCGGCATGGGCCGCGCCGACGACCACGGCGGGCCGGTGGGTGTAGGCGGTCTGGAATCCGGCGATCTCGGCGTCGTAGCCGGTGTCACCCGGCTGGAAGACGGGGCCGGTGGTGGTGGGGAGTTCGGTGATCGCTGTCTTCGTCATGTCCCCAACTCTGCTCGGATCAGATCGAGAACTCCAACAGATAGTTTTTCTCGGAGCTAGAATCATCAGTTATGGAACTGCGTCAGCTGCGGTACTTCGTCACGGTCGCCGAGGAAGCCAACTTCACCCGCGCGGCCGCCCGCCTGCACCTGGCGCAGCCGGGGTTGAGCGCGCAGATCCGGCAGCTGGAACGCGAACTGGGACAACCGCTTCTGGATCGCACCAGCCGCTCGGTGACCCTCACCCCGGTCGGCGAGGCGGTGCTGCCGATGGCCCGGGCCGCCCTGGAACAGGTCGAGCGGATCACCCACACCGTGGACGAATTCACCGGCCTGCTGCGCGGGCACGTGCGGGTCGGGCTGATCGCGGGCGCGGCGCTCGAGGAGGTCGATATCGCGCAGGTGCTGGCCGATTTCCACCGCGATCACCCGCAGATCGGCATCTCGCTGACCGAGGACACCTCCGTGGCCATGCACGCGGCCGTGCGCCGCGGCGATCTGGATATCGGCGTGCTCAGCATCTCCGGCGATCTCGATCCGGGCATCGGCACCGAAACCGTGTACGACAGCCCGATTGTCGCGGCGGTGGCGGCCGGGGCCGAGGGCTTCGGCGAGCGAATCACCCTCGGGGAGTTGTGCGCCCACCCGCTCATCTGTCTGCCCCGCGGCGCGGGGCTGCGCGGGTTGCTCGAAAACGCTTGCGCCGACGCGGGTCTCATACCGGACGTCGCCTTCGAGGCGGCCGCTCCCCCGCTGCTCATCCGCCTGGCGGCGCATGGGCTGGGGGTGGCCATCATTCCGCGGATCACGGCGGACGAGGCGGCCGGGCTCGGCGTGCGCACCCTGGAGATCGATCCCGAGCTGCGCGGACGGCTCGTGCTGGCCTGGAATACCGAGCGTCCGCTGAGCCCGGCGGCGAAGGTCCTGCTGGGCCAGCTCCGTATCGCGCTGGCGCGCTGGAAGAATCCGGCCCCGGGTCAGGATCGCGCGGCGAACACGACCCGCAGAGAGCCGTCGCGGACGGCCTGAATCCCGACCAGGATCAACAGCGTCACACCGGTCACGATGTGCTCGATGGCGTCGCTGCGGTGATTCGGGAAGCTGAACATCAGCACGCTGTGCGCGAACAGCGCCCAGATGCCGATCACGAATCCGCCTCCGACAGCGGCGATCACGCAGTACCAGGCGGCCCAGCGCTTGCGCAGCGCGGCGATCAGCGCGGGCGCGAAGAGCAGCAGGCCCGCGAGCCCGTGCCAGCCGTTGTAGTCCATGCCCAATACCGGTGTGGCCGGGGCGTGCTCGCCCATGGCGAAGCTGGGTTCGGCGATCCAGCCCGCGATCGCCCAGACGATGTGCACGGCCCCGACCACGAGGACCGCCCACTGCAGAAAACTCCATCGTGCCGACGAGATCGGGTGCTCGGCTACCGCTGTCATTCCCATGTCGCTGCCTCCCAACAGTGCGACCGAATGTCTACTACCGACTGTAGTTGTTCTGACGGCTCGGCGTAAGAGCCATCACAACCTTCCCTAACAGTCCCTATTGCACGTACAGATAGGGAAGGTTAGGGTATTTCTCGTGACCGATCGTCTCTACTCCGTCGAAGAAGTCGCGGAACGCCTCGGCCTGCACGTGCGCACCGTCCGCGGCTACGTCCGCGACGGGAAGCTGCCCGCCACCCGTATCGGCAAGCAGTACCGCATCAACCGGGCCGACCTGGAGGCCTTCACCGGCCTGTCCGCGCCGGAATCCGGATCGACTGCCCGGCAACGGCATTCGGAGGTCTCGAGCATCGTCGAGGTGGACGGCGTCGATCAGACCACGGCCGACCGGGTCAGCTCGCTGCTGACCGGCACGGCGGGCAATCGGTTCGCGAACGAGCAGCCACTGCGCGTGCAGACCTTCTACGACCGCGAACGCGCCCGCCTGAAGGTGATTCTCGTCGGCGGCCTGGGCGATACCGCCCGGCTGCTGGAATACATGGAAGGAGTCCTCGCGTCGTGAACGCGATCTACAAGTCCGAGGCCGGCCGCGCCGCCATCCAGGACCACTACCGGGAAGCGTTGCGGCAGTGGCCGGTTCCCGCCGAGCAGCTGCACATCCCGACCCGCGAGGGCGAAACCTTCGTCCTGGCCTCCGGCCCGCGGGAGGCTCCGCCGGTCATCCTGCTGCACGGCTCCGGCTCCAACTCCTCCACCTGGCGCGGCGATATCGCCACCTGGGCAAGGGATTTCCGCGTCTACGCGGTCGACATGGTCGGCGAGCCCGGCGGCAGCGCCGAATCCCGGCCCGCCCTCGACTCCGATGCGCTCGCCCTGTGGATGGACGACGTCCTCGCGGGCCTGAACGTCTCCTCGGCCGCGTTCGTCGGCATGTCCCTGGGCGGTTGGACCGCACTGGATTACGCCATCCGCCGCCCCGACCGCGTCGCCAAGCTGGCCCTCTACTGCCCCGGCGGCATCGGCAAACAGCGCTTCGGCTGGATCTTCAAGAACCTGGTCGACCACCTGTTCAGCAATCACGATCTGCGCCGCTCCGCCGCCATCGTCACCGGCCTGAACCTGGCCGAGCACGGCGAGATCCTCGACGACGTGACCCTCACCTTCACCCACTTCAACCCGCGCACCGGCAAGCTCCCGATCTTCACCGACGCGCAACTGAGCGGCCTGAAGATGCCGGTCCTGGTGATCGTCGGCGCGGAGGACGCCATGTTCAAGTCCGCCGAAACCGCCAGCCGCGCAGAGAAACTCATCCCGAACGCGACCACCCGCGTCCTACCCGGCGTAGGCCACGCCATCCTCGCCCAGACCGACGCCGTCCTCGAGTTCCTGCGCAAGTAAAGCAAACAAGATCAGGGAGCTCTCACGGTTGGAATTCGTCCGAATTCCGACAGTGCGAGCTCCCTGATCTTGTTGCGCGGCTAGAGGATGCGCGAGAGGAACGCCTTGGTGCGGTCGTGTTGGGGGTTGGCGAGGACTTCGCGCGGGTTGCCCGCCTCGACGACCACGCCGCCGTCCATGAACACCAGTTGGTCGGCGACCTCGCGGGCGAAGCCCATTTCGTGGGTGACCACGACCATGGTCATGCCCGAGGCCGCGAGTTCGCGCATGACGCCGAGGACTTCGCCGACGAGCTCCGGGTCGAGGGCCGAGGTGGGCTCGTCGAAGAGCATCAGCTTGGGGTCCATGGCCAGCGCGCGGGCGATGGCCACGCGCTGCTGCTGACCGCCCGACAGCTGGGCCGGATAGGCATCGGCCTTGTCCGCCATGCCGACTCGGGCCAGCAGCTCCCGTGCCCGGGCCACGGCGTCGGCCTTCTTGAGCTTCTTGACCTGGGTCGGCGCTTCGATGATGTTCTCCAGCGCCGTGCGGTGCGGGAACAGGTTGAAGTGCTGGAACACCATGCCGATATCGCGACGCTGCTTGGCGGCCTCGCGCGGGTGCAGCTCGTAGAGCTTGCCCTTCTTCTCCTGGTAGCCGACGAGATCGCCGTCCACGTAGAGCCGTCCGGCATTGACCTGTTCGAGGTGGTTGATGCAGCGCAGGAAGGTGGACTTGCCGGAGCCCGACGGGCCGATCAGGCACAGCACCTCGCCGCGCTTCACCTCGAGGGTGATGCCCTTGAGCACCTGCAGCGCGCCGAAGTTCTTGCACACCCGGTCGGCGCGCACCATCGGCACGTCCGACGACGGCAGCGCGTCCTTCACGAGCGGCACCTTCTCCTCGGAGAACGACATCGAGTCGGAGGACATATCAGCGTTCACCTATCCCGTTCCGCCCGCGACCTGCGCTTGGGCCAAGGCGCGCAACTGCTTTGCGGTCAGCTGCCGCGTCGAACCGCGCGCGTAGTACCGCTCCAGGTAGTACTGGCCGATCATGAGCACGCTGGTGATGAGCAGGTACCAGGTGGCGGCCACCAGCAGCAGCGGGATCGGCTGGAAGTTGATGCTGTAGATGTCGCGGGCCCGGCCGTAGAGGTCGGTGGTGAGCGGAATGGCCGTCACCAGCGAGGTGGTCTTCAGCATGGAGATGAGCTCGTTGCCGGTCGGCGGGATGATCACCCGCATGGCCTGCGGCAGCACCGTGCGGGTCATGGTCTGCGACCACGACATACCCAGCGCCACCGACGCCTCGCGCTGGCCCTCGCCCACGGAATTGATTCCGGCGCGCACGATTTCGGCCATGTAGGCGGCCTCGTTGAGACCCAGGCCGATCATGGCGAAGAAGAACGGCGCCGACCAGTGCTGCACATCGAAACTCGTGAACGACGGCCCGAACGGCACGCCCACGGTGATGGTCTTGTACAGCGACGGGAACAGGCCCCAGAACACCAGCTGCACGTAGACCGGCGTCCCGCGGAAGATCCACAGGTAGGCCCATGCCACCGAGCGCAGCACCGGATTCGGCGAGAGCCGCATGACGGCCAGCAGTACGCCGAGCACGACGCCGATCACCATGGCGAGCACGGTCAGTTCCATGGTCACCAAGGCGCCCTTGGCGATTCGCTTGTCACCGAGGTACTTGAAGTAGGTGTCCCAGTGGTACGCGTCGTTGGTCTTGGCGCCCCACAGGAACAGGCCCAGGGCGATCAGAATGATCGCGGCGGCGATCCACCGGCCCGGCCGTCGCAGCGGAATCGCTTTGATCGGCTCGGGCTCGGTGCTCGCGACCGCGCTCGCGGCCGAAGCCGCGGAAGTGGTCTCGTCCTGCGACATAACGGGTTAGCTCGTCGCTCCGTTGATGACCGACTTGGTGATCACGCCCTCCTGGACACCCCAGTTCTCGGCGATCTTCTTGTACTGGCCGTTGTCCATCAGGTGCTGGACGGCCTCCTGCAGCACCGGGGCGAGCGGGGAGTTCTTCTTGACCGGCCAGCCGTAGGGCGCGGAGTCGAAGATCTTGCCCGCGGCCTCGATCTTGTCGCTGGCCTGCTTGATGGCGTACGCGGTCACCGGGGAGTCGGCGGACATGGCGTCGACCTGGCCCTGCACCAGCGCGTTGGCGGCGGCGGACTGCTCGTCGTAGGCGACCTTCTGGATCTCCGGCTTGCCGGCGGCCACACACTTGGCGGACTTGGCCGGGATCTCGTCGGTGTCCTGAACGGTGGTGCGCTGCACCGCGACTCGCTTGCCGCAGGCGTTGTCCGGGTCGACCGCCTTGCCCTTCTGCTGGGCCCACTGGCTGCCCGCGGAGAAGTAGTCGACGAAGTCGGCCGTGCCCTCGCGCTCCTTGTTGTCGGTGAAGGAGGACATGCCGACATTGAAGGTCCCGGCCTCGATGGACGGGATGATCTTCTCGAAGTCGGCTTCCTTGTAGTCGGCGGTCAGGCCCATCACCTTGGCGACCGCGTCCATCAGGTCGACGTCGAAGCCGACGATCTTGCCGCTGCTCGGATCGCGGTACTCGTTCGGCTGGTAGGGCACGTTCACGCCGACGGTGAGCTTGCCGGACGACTTGATGTCGGCGGGCACCTTGGCGGCGATGGCGTCGACCTTGGTCACGTCGAGCTTGGCCACGTCGGGGCCGCTGGACTCGGAGTTGTTGCTACACGCGGCAGTCAACACCAGGGCGCCACCGGCTAGTACGCAGGCGGCCCGCAGGGCACGCCCACGGAGAGAGTTACGAACAGACACAAGTCCTCCACGAGTTCGAGTGCGCGACATCCGGGTGTCGCTCGCCGTTTGAAATGTAGGCGAGTGACACCGTCCTTGTCGGTCGGTAACCGAACATTAATCGGCGACACGCCATTGCGTGGCCGAACACGCCCGGTCCCGGAAGTGCGCGCTCACCAGCGGTGCAGCCGGGCGCGCACCTGCTCGGTGAATTCGGAGGTAGATGCTAGCCCACCCAAATCGGACGTGGCGACTCCGGCCCGCAACGTATCGGCAACCGCGTGCTCGATGCGCTCGCCGACGCGGCGCAGCGCGCTGTAGCGCTGGGTGCGGCCCATCCAGCGCAGCATGCCCGCCGCGGAGTTGAACAGGGCCACCGGATTGGCGCGATTGTGCCCGGCCAGCGTGGGCGCGGCGCCGTGCACGGCCTGGGCCATGATCTGGGTGTCGGAGCAGTTCACCGAGGCCGCCATGCCGAGCGAACCGCTCAGCTCCCCGGCCAGATCGGAAAGGATGTCGCCGAACAGGTTTTCGGTGACGATGACGTCGTAATCCTGGGGCGCGCGGACCAGGTGCGCGGCCGCGGCGTCCACGTGCTCGTCGTTCACCTCGACGTCCGGATACTCCGCAGCCACCTCGTAGCAGACGTCCCGGAACATGCCCATGGTCATGGGCAGCACATTGGCCTTGTGCACGATGGTGACCTTCTTGCCGCGCTCACCGGCGATCTCGAAGCCCAGGTGCGCGACGCGCGCGATCGCCGCGCGGGTGAACACGCCGACCGACAGGGCCACCTCGCGCGACGGCTGGAACTCGCCGGAGCCCGCGGCCATATTGCGGTCGGCGTAGAGGCCCTCGGTGTTCTCGCGCAGGATCAGCAGATCCATGGCCGGGGCGACCGAGCGCACGCCCTCGAGGGTGCGGGCCGGGCGGATATTGGCGTAGAGGCCGAAGCGTTTGCGGACCGCGCCCGCGGGCGGCAGGCCGGTGCGGTGTTCGGGCGCGTAGGAGGCGCTGTCGTGCGGGCCCATGATCCAGGCGTCGAGCTCGGCCAGGCCCTCGAGGGTCTGCTCGGGGACCGGGTTCCCGTACTTCTCGATGGCGTCGTGGCCCAGCAGCAGCGGCACCCAGTCGACCGGCGGCAGGCCGGTGGTGGCGAAGGCGTCGTCGACCACGTCCCGGGTGGCGCGCACGATTTCCGGGCCGATGCCGTCGCCTTCCAGTAGACCCAGACGTACTCCAGTCTCGCTGTCGCTCATGGCAGTCATCCTCGCGCAACCGGATCGGGGGCCGCGCTCCGGCACACGTGCGCGTGCGATTCGAGACCTGGGCCCGGGTTCGGATGAGCGCGTATGTTTTGGGCACGATGGTGCAATCGGTGGAATTGGTGCTTGACGCGGAGTCCGAGGAGGCGGTGCGGCGGCAATGGGCGCTGCTGCGCGCGCTGGGATTGCACGCGCCGGGGGCCGAGCATCGGCCGCACATCACGGTCGCGGTGGCCGCGGAGATCTGGCCGCGGCTCGACAAGGCGTTGGGGCAGCAGGACTTCCGGCCGTTCCAGGTCCATTTGGGCGGGCTGCTGGTGTTCGGGTCGCGATCGCCCATCCTGGTGCGGGCGGTGGTGCCGTCCGCGCCGCTGATCGCGTTGCAGCACAGGCTGTTCCGGGTGATCGAGGACTGTCCGGGCATCGCCGCCAATGTGCGGCCCGACGTCTGGACTCCGCACATCACGCTCGCGCGGCGGTTACGACCCGGTCAACTCGACGCGGCGGTGGGCGCGGTGGCCTGGGACAAGGATTTCCGGGCTACGGTTGAGGGTATCCGGCGGTGGGATGGTGACCGTCGTGTCGAATGGCCCGTGGCAGCGGGTTACTAGCGCGAACTGTCGCCCAGGGAAGATAACCACAGGACTCGGTGTTGCTACCGGGGACATCGCTACGAGAGGAAACCATGGCCACCCAGACCCTGACCGAGCAGAACTTCGACGAGGTAGTCACCAGCAACGACGTCGTTCTCGTCGACTTCTGGGCATCGTGGTGCGGCCCGTGCCGCAGCTTCGCCCCCACCTTCGAGAAGTCCTCCGAGGCCCACCCCGACGTGGTGCACGGCAAGGTCGACACCGAGGATCAGCAGGGTCTGGCCGCGGCCGCGAACATCCGTTCCATCCCGACGATCATGGCCTTCCGCGAGGGCGTGCTCGTCTTCGCCCAGCCCGGCGCCCTGCCCCCGGCCGCCCTCGAGGATCTGGTCACCCAGGTGAAGGCCCTCGACATGGACGAGGTCCGCAAGCAGCTCGCCGAGCAAGAGTCGAAGTAACGACCCACCACGCACTCAGCGCCGCATCTCCCCGAAAAGAGATGCGGCGCTTCGCGTTTCAGAAGTGCGAACCCAGGTGGTTGATGCCCGCGATCATGGCGCGGATCGTAGACTCGGCGGGGTCGTCGGCGAGGGCTGCGCCCCAGCCGCGGCGGCCGTTGAACTCGCACTGCACGAAGGTGGCCAGGCCATCTTCGGTGCGGCGCTGGTGGAACTGAAGGATCTCCACCGGGTAACCCTCGTCGTAGAGGGCCGAGGTCAGCGCCGCCACCGGGCTGCCCGTCGCGGTGACGGTGCGCAGGTGGTCGGCGATCTCGAGGGTGGCGGTGCCGGCGCGGTCGCCGAGCGGGGTCCAGTCGCTGAGCTTGACCGGGCCGTTGGGCTCGCAGTACCGGTCGTGGAACTCGGCGGGGGTCAGGCCGGTGCTTTCGGCCCGCAGGCTCGCGGGGGCAGCGGCGTGGAACATGGCGGTATCAAGAGTGATGGTCATTGAACTAGGTCTTCCCGACTTCTTCCGAAGAAAGTGACAGAGGGGACCAGCAAGAAAAGTTCATCGGCCGCAGCGAGGGGCCGGTCCGAATCAGACCCCGCTACGGCGGAGAACTACGAGTACGCCAGTAGCAGCCACACTCGCGGTAAGCGAAATAAGCGCGGCGCGGTCGCGGTCGGCGACAATCTGCGCGGCGCTGTGGCTGTGGGCGGGATTCGGCACGGGGTCGAGCATAAGGGCACACCCACGCAATGGCAACCATATTCGCAATCGACCCACGAGTAACTTAGCCGCAGGTCACGCGGCATGCGACGGGGGCCACAGCAACGCGCGCCGACATACCGGCAAACGCCATCACACGAGCGAGCGACTTCACGACAAACACCCAGGTCGAGGCATATCCGGCAATCCCACGAAAAGGTATGCGGGAGCTGCCAGGAAGACATCGAGACCAGACGGTTTTTGACGCGGATCACCAATTCGCCTCGCTGCACGCACAACTCGTTCGGCGCGTCGCCGATCGCATGTCGCGCGAGACAACCACCACGATGGGAGCGCGACACGGCCCGGAAACGCGACGGGCGGGACGACCTGGATGCCGTCCCGCCCGTATCGCCGATCGCCCGCGTCAGTGCGCGGCCGAGTCCCAGCTGCGCCCGACACCGACGGAGACTTCCAGCGGCACCGAGAGCTCGATGGCGTTGGACATGTGCTCGCGGGCAAGGGATTCGAGTCGCTCGCGCTCGCCCGGGGCGACCTCGAAGACGAGTTCGTCGTGGATCTGCAGCAGCATCCGGGACTTCAATCCGGCCGCCTTGATCGCCTGCTGGGTGTCGATCATGGCGACCTTGATGATGTCGGCCGCCGTGCCCTGGATGGGGGCGTTGAGAGCCATGCGCTCGGCGGCCTCGCGGCGCTGACGGTTGCTGGAGTCCAGATCCGGCAGGTAGCGGCGGCGGCCGAAGAGGGTTTCGGTGTAGCCGACCTTGCGGGCCTGCTCGACCGCGGTCTGCAGGTAGTCGCGGATGGCGCCGAAGCGGTTGAAGTAGACGTCCATCTGGACCTTGGCCTCGTCGGCGCTGATCTTCAATTGCTGGGACAGGCCGTATGCCGAGAGACCGTAGGCCAGGCCGTAGGACATGGCCTTGATGCGGCGGCGCAGTTC
Source organism: Nocardia sp. JMUB6875 (assembly GCF_041154655.1). Taxonomy (NCBI): domain Bacteria; kingdom Bacillati; phylum Actinomycetota; class Actinomycetes; order Mycobacteriales; family Nocardiaceae; genus Nocardia; species Nocardia sp. JMUB6875. Next base: position 2,734 of record NZ_BAAFGR010000026.1, on the reverse strand, counting down.
CGGATCGACCTCGGAGATCGGGATGTCGAAGGCCTTGGAGGCGACGAAATTGTGCAGGTCCTCGCCGGAGTTGAAGGCCTCGATCAGGCCCTCGTCCTTGGACAGGTGGGCCATGATGCGCATTTCGATCTGGCTGTAGTCCGCCGTCATGAGCGACTCGAAGCCGGGGCCGACGACGAAGGTGTCGCGGATGCGGCGGCCCATATCGGTGCGGATCGGGATGTTCTGCAGGTTCGGCTCGGTCGAGGACAGGCGTCCGGTGGCCGCCACCGTCTGGTTGAAGGTGGTGTGGATGCGGCCGTCGTCGGCGACCGACTTGAGCAGGCCGTCGACGGTCACTTTGAGGCGGGTGGCGTCGCGGTGCTCGAGCAGGTGCTGCAGGAACGGGTGCTGGGTCTTCTCGTAAAGGCCTTCCAGCGCATCGGCATCGGTGGTGTAGCCGGTCTTGGTGCGCTTGGTCTTGGGCATGTCGAGCTCGTCGAAGAGCACGACCTGCAACTGCTTGGGCGAGCCCAGGTTGATCTGCTTGCCGATTACCTCGTAGGCGGCATTCGCGGCCTCGGCGACGCGGTCGGCGAATTCGCGCTGTAGTTCCTCGAGCTGACCGGAGTCGACGGCGATGCCCGCGGCCTCCAGATCGGCCAGCACGCTCAACAGTGGCAGTTCCATATCGCCGAGCAGCGCGGTGGATTCGATGCGCTCGAGCTCGGAGTCGAAGGCCTCGGCGAGGTCGGAAACCGCACGGGCGCGCAGCATCTGGGCATTGGCGACCTCGGCGTCGACCTGCTCCTCGTCATCGAGCAGGGACAGCTGGGCCTCGCCGCCGTTGTCGACGCGCAGCTCCCGGCTCAGGTAGCGCAGCGACAGGTCCTCGAGGTTGAAGGTGCGCTGGCCCGGGAGGATCAGGTAGGCCGCGAGGGCGGTGTCGCTGGTGAGCCCGCCCAGGGTCCAGCCGCGCCCGCGCAGCGCGTGCATGGCGGTCTTGGCCTCGTGCAACGCCTTCGGGATCTCCGGATCGGCGAGCCAGGCGCCGAGCGCCTTCTCGTCCTCCGGGGTCGTGGTGTGGACGTCGATGTAGGCGCCCTCGCCGTCGGCGGCGGCCAGCGCGATGGCCTGGGTGTCGCCGTGCACCGGCGAGCCGTTGCCTACGACGGAGACACCGTGCCGCACACCGGCTTTGGCGTGTTCGGCCAGCCAGTCCGCGACGGTTCCGGCGGCGAGTGCGCTACCGCTGATCTCGAATCCGGACTCGGCCTCGGGCTCGACCGGCGCGAGGGTGTCGAACAGCCGGTCGCGCAGCACCCGGAACTCCAGCTCGTCGAAGAGCCGGTGGATCTTGTCCCGATCCCAGGGCTGCATGGCCAGCTGGTCGGGCGTGTACGGCAGCGGCACCGTCTTCACCATCTCGGTGAGCTGCCGGTTGAGCACCACGCTGGACAGGTTGGCGCGCAACGCGTCTCCGACCTTGCCCTTGACCTTGTCCACCTGATCCACCAGCGTGGCCAGATCCCCGTACTCGCGCACCCACTTGGCCGCGGTCTTCTCCCCCACGCCCGGAATGCCCGGCAGATTGTCGCTCGGGTCGCCGCGCAGCGCCGCGAAGTCCGGATACTGCGCCGGGGTGAGCCCGTACTTCTCCTCCACCGCCGCCGGGGTGAACCGCGTCAGCTCGGAGACGCCCTTCTTCGGGTACAGCACGGTGACGTCATCGCTGACCAGCTGCAGCGAGTCCCGGTCCCCGGTGACGATCAGCACCTTGAACCCCTGCGGCACCGCCTGGGTGGTGAGCGTGGCGATCAAATCGTCCGCTTCATACCCCTCGATGGCCATCACCGGAATCCCCAGCGCCCCCAGCACTTCCTGGGTCGTCTCCACCTGCCCCTTGAACTCGTCCGGCGTAGCCGACCGATTCGCCTTGTACTCGGGATAAGCCTCGGTCCGAAACGTCTTCCGGCTCACATCGAACGCCGCCGCCACATGCGTGGGCTTCTCATCCCGCAACAGGTTGATCAACATCGCCGTGAACCCGTACACCGCATTCGTGGTCTGCCCACTCTGCGTCTTGAAGTTCTCCGCGGGCAACGCGAAGAACGCGCGATAGGCCAACGAGTGCCCATCGAGCAGCAGCAGAGTCGGCTGCTCCCCGGTCGCGGACGCGGACACGGCAGGACGCTGATCAGTAGAGGCAGGGGTCACGCCAGAGAGTCTAGGTATCCCCACCGACATCCGTGGGCAGCGGGCGTACTCGGCCCGTCGCCGCAGGTCAGCAAAACCGATTTCATCACAGCGGAGCTACCTGGTAGCGTGATCACCCGTCGAAGGGGTGTAGCTCAATTGGCAGAGCAGCCGTCTCCAAAGCGGCAGGTTGCAGGTTCGATTCCTGTCGCCCCTGCTTGAAGGTTCGGGCCGGTCACCGGATGGTGACCGGCCCGAACGCTTTCTTACACAGGCGGTTTCAGGCAGCCGCATGCCAGATCAACGGCGAGAACCTGACTTTCACCGGCCGATGCCTGCTGCCGCCTAGTCGAAGAGTCTGGCCGCGATGGCCTCGCCGGTGCGTGCGCCGGGTGGGATGGCGAACAGGGCGCTGCCGGTGTGCTGGGTTACGGCGTTGAGGCGGTCGGTGGCGGACAGGGCGGTTTGGGCCTTGATGAATTGTTCGGCGGGATTGTTCATGTAGGCGGTGAAGAGCAGGCCGGCGTCGAGGCTGTCGTGGCCGCCGTGGGTGTGTTCG